>JAGDAM010000270.1 GCA_017959485.1 Clostridia bacterium | reverse complement strand
TTATCTTCTACTCCCTCGACTCGCTTTTACCGCTCGCTCACAGAGTAGTAGTCGACCAGTACACGGTACGGGGGAGCGACCACTATCCGGTCGTCGCAGATTTCGCTTTTTCTTCAAATTAAGTGTTGAAAAGAAACGCCTTTTATAGTATAATATATCGGTTTATTTATTAATTATTCCCAGGGAGGATACAAAAATGAAGATTCTGGTCGTAAACGCCGGATCAAGTTCACTCAAATATCAGCTTTTCGATACCGACGGATACAAGGTAGCGGCCAAAGGTATATGCGAAAGGATCGGCGATCAGACGGGTATTCTTGATCACAAGAACCTCGAGAAAGACACCCGCACCAAAAAGAACATGCCTATCCCGACTCACACCGACGCGATCAGGATCGTCATCTCAGCGCTGACCGATCCCGAAATCGGAGTCATCTCGGATATGAAAGAGATTGAGGCTATCGGCCACCGCATAGTTTCGGGCGGATATTTCTTCTCCGAATCGGTCCTCGTCGACGACGAAGTCATCGCGAAGCTTGAAAAATGCTACGACTTTGCTCCGCTTCACACCGGCGCGCATCTTCAGGCAATATACGGCTGCCGCGAAGTTATGCCCGGCGTTCCGAGCGTGCTCGTCTTCGACACCGCCTTCCATCAGACAATGGCTCCCGAGGCATACACATACGGCCTTTCCCGCGAAATTACCGAAAAATACCACATCCGCCGCTACGGCGCTCACGGAACGTCGCACAGATACGTCGCCGGCGAGATGATCAGAATCCTCGGCGGAAAAGCCGAAGGCACGAAGATCGTCACCTGCCATATCGGCAACGGTTCCTCGATATCCGCTGTCAAAGACGGTAAAGTCATCGACACCTCCATGGGCTTCACACCGCTCGCCGGAGTCATTATGGGAACGCGCTGCGGAGACATCGATCCCGCCATCGTTCCTTACATCATGAAGAAGGAAAACATGACCCCCGCCGAGGTTGACACCTATATGAACAAGAAGTGCGGATATATCGGAATGACCGACGGTTTCTCCTCCGACTCCCGCGATCTTGAAGACGTTATAGCGAACGGTCCGACCGATCCGAACTACGAAAAATGCAACCTTGCCGTCAACGTCCTGAAGCACCAGATCAAGAAGTTTATCGGCGCCTACACCGCTCTTATGAACGGTCTTGACGCAGTAGTCTTCACCGCCGGACTCGGCGAGAACAACCCGCGTTTGCGCTGGATTGTATGCGAGGATATGGAATACTTCGGAATCAAACTCGATCCCGAAAACAATCTGAAGGCCTTCCGTCAGCCGAACATTATCCGGATCTCCGCGGACGACTCGAAGATTCCGGTATACGTCATCCCGACCGACGAGGAACTCGTGATCTGCCGCGACACCGAACGGCTGGTTCGCGAAAAATAATTCTTGACATACTTCTCATTTCGCGGTATAATATAATTTGCGTTTGCTGACAAGGAAGTTTATTAATGATTTTTGACATTTCCCCGCTGCTTCGCGGCGACGTCAAAAAGCTGGACGTCCGGCTCGAAGTAACTCCGGACCGGGTACCCGACGGTATCAGGCCGCTTCCGGGAGGATATCTCGAAGGAACCGTTACCGACACCGGCGGATATATCCGGCTTGAATCCCGCGTTACCGTCCCCTACGAGGCCGAATGCGCGAGATGTCTCGACCGGGTCGAGGGTGTGCTCGAGTTTGATTTCAACCGGACTCTGGTAGCTCCCGGTCAGGTAAGCGAACGGGATATGGAAGAAAACCCGGACGAGTATCTGACGGTCACCGACGGCACCGTCCGCTTCGACGAAGCGGTTTCCGAATCCGTCTTTCTTGAGTTCCCAATGCTGATTCTCTGCTCTCCCGACTGTCCCGGTCTCTGCCCTCATTGCGGAAAGAAACTTGCCGCGGGCGAGAAATGCGGATGCTCCGCGCCGGACGTCGACCCGAGATGGGACGCGCTGAGAAAGATCGTCTGGGACGAAGAAGAAAACGCAAATTAAAATAATAAATAATTACAGAGATAACAAACAGGAGGTTCACCATGGCCGTACCGAAGAGAAAAACGTCCAAGGCCCGCAGAGACAAGAGACGTTCCAGCACCTGGAAGCTCACCTCTCCCGCCCTTATCAAGTGCCCGAACTGCGGCGCTCTTATTAAAGCCCATCACGTCTGCCCCGAATGCGGAATGTATGACGGCAAGGTCGTCATCGAGAAGAAGGAAGACTGACCGGTACCCGAATCACCGCGCTGCCTCAAATTCAGCGGCGCGGTATTCTTTTATCGCGGCTCCGCCGGGAGCCGAAGACGCCGCGATCTGCGGCAAAGGATCATCAAATGAAAAATGTGACAAAGCGCTTCATTCCGAAAGCAGTTACGCGCGCCGCCGCTTTTCTCACCCTTGTGCTCTGCCTCTTTGTATCCTCCTGCGGTCTCTCTGATCTGTTCGGAAAAGCCGGCGTGACGATGGCTCCGGCAACGACGACAAAGACTCCCGAACAAATAACCACCGACGCCATCCCCGAGGTGAACGCCTCCCCGATGGACTTCTCGCAGCTTGATCTTGACAGTTATATTGAACTCGAATACCGCGGCATAAAACTGACCTCGTCCGTTGAGATCAGGGAAATAACCGACGAGCTGGTTTCCTCCGAACTGAGTGAAATTCTGCTCTACTACGGTTATTACACTCTTGACACCTCGCGCGAAACCGCCGAAGGCGATACCGTCGAGATGGAATACACGGGGTATATGGACGGCGAGGAGTTTGCAGGAGGCAAGAGCGACAAAGCGACTATCCTGCTCGACACCGCGAACAGCGGATACATCGCCGGTTTTGCCGACGGCCTGATCGGAAAACCCTGCGGCACGGAGATTGATCTTAATCTGACCTTCCCGGAAAACTATTACGCAGACCTCGCTGGAAAACCGGTTCTCTTCAAGGTGACGATACACGGTATATGCGTTCCCGACGACTCTGACGAAAACGCCGAAAAACTCTCGTCAGGAGAAATGAAGACCATGGCTGAATATCGCGCTTATCTGCGTGATTATCTGGCCGAACTCGACGACTACCTTCGTTTCAACGACGTTTCCGAAAAACTCGGACAGGTGCTGGCAGACGCCGCAATAATAAAGCAGGAACCCGCGGCTCAGACTGAGTACTACTATCAGTTATATATGAACTCGATCGGTAAAAGCGCCGCTTCATACGGAATGACGATTTCCGAGTATATGGCCGCGACGGCTACCGACGAGGACGACGTAAGAAGCGACGCGGCCGACGCCGCGCTTCACGACCTTATCTTTGCCTACATCGCGAAGAAGGAGAACATCGAGGTCACCGACGAGGTTCTCGACGATTACATAAACAGGCTGGTTAATTCATACAGAGAACAGGGCTACAGCTACACCGCGGAACAGCTCAAGTCGCTTTTCGAGACCCATTACGGCCCCGACTATCTGAAGAACGCCGCCCTCGACGAAGCGGTGATTCAGCTTGTTTACAGGGCCGCCGACATCACCTATCAGCCCTGACGCGAACCGGTTAAACAAATAAAATAAAAAGCATACCGCACAGGCAGTTTCGGCTTCCCGTGCGGTATTGCTTTTTTATGCTCCTTCGAAAAACTCGGCGGAGGTATCGCGGATTCTGTCAGCTTCCTCTCTTTTCGCCATTTACGATAGCGCGGAAAAGCTTCTCGGACAGTTCGTAATCGGTGGTGTTTCTGCCGTTCAGAATCCCCTTCGTCCTGATAAAGACGAGAGTATCCGGGGAAAAGCCCGAAAAGAGTTCGGGGTTGTCAAGGTAGAGCCGCGTCTTGAAAAAAGGATAGGCGCAGGAGTCGTAGGCGTCTTCCGGAGTATACCCGAGGACGTCCTCAAGCTTTCTGACGATACCGGAAGCCGCGACC
>JAGDAM010000269.1 GCA_017959485.1 Clostridia bacterium | reverse complement strand
GCCCAGACGGCGTCCGACAGTTTCTTCGTCTCCTGGTTCATCACCAGCTCCCAGTCGACTCCCAGCGTGCTCTCACCCTCGTTCCGTATATAATACGTATAGGAGAAGAATCCGGCGTTGTAGGACCCGTCGATCGAATCGAGGTCCGCGGGGATGTTCCTGATCGAAACGCAGGTGACGTCCTCCGCCGCGGGAGCGACGAGCTCAACGGTCGGCGTCCTGAAGGAGACCTCGTCGCAGAGGGTGAAGCCCTCTTTGAAGAGCTCGTCCGCGAGAGATATGGTATAGAGTCCCCGGAGCTTTGTGACTCCGGCGAATATCAGAATGACAAGCAGGAGAGTGAGAAGCGCGGCGAGCAGCATCCCCGGCCAGTGGGAGAGGAACCAGAGCAGAAACCCTCCCGATTTCTTGTCGAAATATAGTCCGAGGCTTGCTGCGGTGAGCTCGAAGTCCTCTTTCGTGTAGATCTTCTGAGCCTTCATCCGGAGGCGGAGCGCCTTTCTCCCAGCCTTGATCTCGGCAACCTCCTCGCGGGTCAGAACCGCTCCGGCGCGCTTCTTCTTAAACAGCCTGCGCTGCGCAGTTCCCCCCTGTGCGGGAGGCGGGATACCCGTCTTCTCTTTGGAACTCATCTGTTCCGGCCTCCCGTCAGTCGAGTTCCGCCAGAGCCGCGGCGATCATTCCGTCTTCATCGGTCTCGACGCCCGACGCAGGACCGCTGAACATCGGCGCGCCGCAGGCGGCGAGGGCGTTCGCCATAACCTCGTCGGCGACTCCCGAGCAGATCACGCGAATGCCCGCCCCGGCAAGCGCCTTGACGGTATCGGGCGTCTCGGGAAGCGAAGCGAGTTCTGGAGAAAGCCTTGCGTATCTGAATCCTGTATCCGCGAGCGTTGCGGCGCCGGGAGCGCCGGGAAGATATCCGTCGGCGACCAGCACTATGCCGTTGCGCAGATAGAGGGAAAGAATATCCCTGACCGCTTTGACGTCCGAATTCCAGACCTCGGGCGGTACCGCGAGCATGAGCTTCTCCTTGTCCACCGGCTGATCGGCAAAGAGCTTTGCGAATCTGGAAAGCCGGCTGGGAAGCCTGAAGAAGGAGGGCAGCGCCTCAAGGATCACGCCCGCGGTCTCTATACCGCAGTTCTTCAGCCTGTAGAGCGCGTCGGCGGCCTCGTACATAAGATAGAAGGAAACCTCCTCAGTCAGGCCGGTGCGCTTCAGCATGGCGTCGATCTCCTCCACCGTCTCGGTCTCCCCGGTGCTTCCGACGATGCCCCCGAACCAGGGGATCGCGTCGTAGGCGAGGGTCTTCCCTCCCGCGGCGGGAGAGGATATAACCGGACGGTAGCTGAGGCCCATCGGGCGGTCGGCCTTCTTTACGACCAGCGGGACGGTCTTCGGGATCGTCATAGTATAATAAATGAATTTTTCGTATACGGCGCGGCACTTCGGCGCACACTTGCGGAGGACGTCGACGAGCTCGGGATCGAAGTACTTCCCGGATTTCGCGTTTATATCGGCAAGCGCCTTGCCGAACGGATCCTCCGCCCTTGTCTCGGACGAGATGCGGTCGAGTTCCTTCGCCATGCCGACAATATGCGCTATCGGGCTGATGGCCTTTCCGGCAAGCTTCTTCGGGAAGCCCTTCCCGTCAAACCTTTCCATATGCTGCTCGCACGCCTCCCGGATCATAAGCCAGGGAAGCTTTTTCGTTGGTAGCTCGCCTCCGGAGCGTTTTTTCTTTTCCCTCGCCCCGGTCTCCTGGAGCCTCGCCACGAGCAGACGTCCGTCGGTGGTGTATTTTCTGTAGAGCTCTTTTTCCTCTTTGGTGAAATCCCTGCGGTAGAACTGATAGTCGGGCGAGACCAGCGCCTTGCCGATCTGATGGTAGAGACCGCATTTGAAGGCGGTGTCGGCATACCGCAGACTCATACAGGAATCGGGACCGGAGTTCCTTCCGAAGGGCGAAGAACAGGCCGCCGTAAAGATGGTCTGGGTGTATTCGGCGATCCTGACCGACTGCTGTCTGATCACCGGGGAAAGCCCCCTGAACGCCTCATCCCAGGTCTCGTATTCTTTTCTCTGCCATTCCTGTTCGCTCACGGCAAATCTCCTTTTCTGGTCCGTTTTTTCTGACAGAATTCCCTAAAACGCGTAAAACGGCTGTGTGTATACTGAAGCGATTATAATACAAAGTAATTATATACCAACGAGTCTTCTTTGTCAATGAAAAAATCATTTATGAGAAAAAAAGCAAGAAAAAATCAGTCTTGCTTTGTATCATGAAACTAACACGCCCTTCATCGTTAACGAAGGCACTTTATAATAAATGTAATAAGCAAGATCAGATCAGGTTGCTTGGTATAAGACTGTTATTATTGTCGATTGGAAACGGTGAGGGAAACATGCAAATAATACCGCCGTCTCCGCGATCAAGAGAAGTTTTTTCAATAACACCGAATTTCCTGATTTCCTTCTTGGCGGGATTTGCGCTTTGCTTGATCTCCAGCGGATGTATCTTCCCGTTTTCCTCAACGAAAACGTCAATCTCTTTTGCGTTGTCATCACGGTAGAAGCTTAAAAGCGCCGTATCACGGGCATATGCGTAATTCTTTACAAGTTCCATTACCACGTAGTTTTCGTAAAAGTGTCCGCCGGCTGCTCCTTCACGCAGCGAATCCGGAGTGAGCCACCTTGTAAGATAAGCGCAAAGACCGGTATCGCAAAAATAAAGCTTGGGGGTTTTGATCATCCGCTGCAATTCGTTGTTTGAATACGGTTCAAGCAGATAAACAACGTCCATGTCCTGAAGGACCCCAAGCCACTTTTTTGCGGTCTGATCGGATACCCCGGCCGCTTCTCCGAGGGTGCGGTAATTTACAAGATTTCCGACCAGAGCCGCGCAGGCGCGAATAAACCTGCGAAAACCGTCGACGTTGCTTATCCCTTCGTCATTAACGGCATCCGCGATAAGATAATTGTCGATGTATGACTGATAGTAGATCTGTGCCATCTCTGGCGAGGCATTCTGAACGTCTATAAATCCGCCCTTCCAGATATGGTCGAAAATGTCGATTATATCGTTATCCGGAAGATGCTCTTTCCGTTTTGCAAGACAATCCATGGAAAAATCCAGAGGTGCCGGATCGAGAAGGCCGTGCTTTTCTCTGTACGACAGCCCGTACAGACGGAGAATACCGAGACGACCGGCAAGGGTCTCCTTTGATCTTTCCATGATCTTTCTTCTCTGAGAACCTGTCAGCCAGAACCTCCCGCGCTCTTCACTTTCGTCACACATTATTTTTATGTGTTCCAGCAGGCCCGGAGCTTTCTGTATCTCATCTATCAGGATAGGCGGTTTGTATGTCTGGAAAAACAGTACGGGATCCTCTCTGGCAAGTTCTCTGGCATATTCATTGTCCATCGTTACAACGGTACGGTTCTGCTCCTTTGCGAGTTCCTTCAGCATGGTTGATTTTCCTACCTGCCGGGCGCCGATGACAAGGACAGCCTTAAAAAAGCCAGAAGCTTCAACAAATTTTCTCTCGAGTTCGCGGTGAATATACTGCATAACAGCCTCCAATAATGACGGCAATCCGAAGTTCACTATTATTTTACCGTATAATTCCCGGTTTGTCAATACCTTTCGAAGAAAAGTTGATTCTATCTGTACAATTTCCGCATTCGCATTTCCGATTCACCGAGAAGAGTCTTTTTTTGCTATACGCAAACGCCCAAAAGGCAATAATTCCAAACCAACAACATTAGGTAACAGATAGTCATGTCAGTTCTTTGCAGTGTAGCTGCATGGCAAGACAAGCTATAAAACAGTTATTTCCCGATATCCGTCATTCTCAGCCCCATCCTCCTTTCCGGCGTCCGCGCCTGTCGGCGATTACGGTTTTTTTATATTATGCATTACTTCAAAAACAAAGGCAAGGTACAATTCGCACCCCGAAAAAAGTCTGTCGCGTTCACCGGCGTGCCGCGACGCCTCACCCGCCCTTAACTTTGGCTCTTTTCCTAAAACCGTGAAAGTGGTAGATTTTTCGGTGAAAAAGTGATACAATAAATCCGGAGGTGGAAGAGATGACCGGATTTATCAATTACGAAGAGATTCTCAGTTACTTCTATGCCAGAGTCACAAACGCGGTCGCCGAGGGAATCAATTCGCTGATCCAGACAGCTAAAAGACGGGCTCGCGGGTTTCGTGTTCTGGAAAGCTACAAGTGTATGATCTATCTCGTCGTAGGCAAACTCAAACTCGACTGCCCGCCACTTTTTTCGTAACTTTTCACGGTTTCAGAAAATGAACCTTTGATACTGTTATTCTTGAAAAACGGGGTAATTTGTATTATAATAAATTGGATGGTTATTAATTTAATGCAAATTTGAGCTGTATTGTAGTGCTATGGGGGTATAATTATGCAGTTGTTACGTAAATCTGTGAGCATACTTTTGTCACTCTTAACGGCGCTGAGCGTGTTCGCGATTATTCCCGTTACGGCGAGCGCGGCAGAAATCGGCGGCTCTCCGGTCGCCGAGCCGGAGGAAACAATATCAGATAAAGCGCATTTGCAGTCAAACGTCCGGGACGGCGTGATCCTGCATGCGTTCAACTGGTCTTACAACGCTATCAAAGAAAAACTGCCCGAGATTGCGGCAGCGGGGTACTCAACCGTACAGACCTCTCCCGTACAGCAGCCCAGGGACTACAGCACCTCGACCGACGTTGCCGGTCAGTGGTGGAAGCTCTACCAGCCGGTCAGCATGCAGATCGCGCAGCAGTCGTGGCTCGGTACCAAGGCGGAGTTGACCTCCCTTTGCTCCGAGGCGGACAAGTACGGTATCAAAATCATCTGTGAAATCGTATCCAACCATTTCGCTAATATGTCCGATCAGGCAGGCGCCAACTCGCTCAGCGACCAGGTCAAGACCTATCAGCCCGATTTCTATAACAACAAGTCGAGCTACTTCCGCTCCAATAACCTTGACGCGGATGACACCTCCGTCCAAAAGACGGTTCAGGGTCACGTTTCCAACTGTCCCGACCTCAACACCAATAACACCAACGTGCAGAATGCGGTTTTGAATCTGCTCAAAGAGTGCATTGACTGCGGCGTCGACGGCTTCTATTTTGACTCAGCCAAAAATATCGAAACCCCCGGCGACGGCAGCTATTCTTCTCAGTACTGGCCTACCGTTATCAACGGCGCCAAGACCTACTACCAGCAGAAGACCGGAAAGAACCTCTTCGTCTACGGTGAGATTCTGAACACCTGCGGTGCGGGCAGATCCTTCAGCAACTACACCCCCTACATCAACGTCACCGACAATATGACCGGCGACGCGGTTCTTGGGGCCGTCTACGACCAAAACGCGGGCAACGCTGCCGGCAGCCAGTACAAGTCCGGTGTTTCCGCAGACAAGATCGTCCTCTGGGCGGAGTCCCACGACACCTATGAAGGCACCTCCGGCTCCGCGGGTCTGACCAACACCTCCGGGGTGGCAAACGAGACCGTCGTCAAGGCATGGGCGATCGTCGCCGCCAGAAAAGACGCCACCGCGCTCTTCTTCGCACGCCCGGGCCAAGCCCGCATGGGCGAGTGGTCCAGCGACGCGTGCTACAAGAGCACCGCTGTTGCCGAGGTCAACAAGTTCCACAACCTATTTGTCGGTCAGTCCGAAAAGCTCGGTTACTCGGGCGACGTCGCTTACGTCCAGAGAGGCGGCCGGGGTATCGTCCTCGCGAACGTCGGCGGCATCGCGACCTACGTCAGCATCGCAGACACAGGTCTGGAGAACGGCACCTACACCGATATGGTTTCCGGTTCGGAATTCACCGTATCGGCCGGCACTCTCACCGGCAACATCGGCTCCGCCGGCGTAGCCGTTATCTATAACGGAAGGCCCACCCCGAGAGCCGCCAGCTCCTCCGAGAGCTGCACCTTCAAGGGAGAAACCATCACCGTCCGACTCACTCTCGAGAACGCTGTAAGCGGCACCTTCTGCATTGACGACTCCGATCCCGTTGCCTTCACCGACGGTACCGCCATCAGGATCGGCTCCGACTACAACTACGGCGAAACCGTCACCCTGACCCTCACCGCGACCGATCGGTACGGAACAACCGAAACGAACGTCTACAAGTATAAAAAGGAGCAGAATAACGGCTCCGGAATCTACATCTGGCTCAATCCCGCCAAAAAGACCGACTGGAAGGGTCCCTTCAGCGTCTGGCTCTATGACGATCAGACCTACGGCAGTTCTAAGACCTACACCAGCGCACCCGAGCGGCCCGGTGAAGCGATGAGCTACGACGAGACCCAGAAGATGTGGTATTACGAGGTTCCCACCGACAGCTACCTCAACGGTCAGCCGAACAGCTTCGATCTCTCCAAGTCCTCCAAGGCCGCGTTCATCATCAGCGCAACCAACAAGACGACCAACCAGACCGTCCAGTTCCCGGCCGCCAACTCCTCCGGCATTGCGCCGCATCAGTATCTCTCCGGTCATTCCTGGGAGTACGCGGTTACCAGCGGCACCTCTATTACCTTTTCGACCAGAGTGCCGACAAAGGTGGAAATCCCCGCGATCGAGGTCACTAAAGATCCGCCCAAGTATACAATCATCTGGAAAAACGGCGACACGGTTCTCAAAACCGAACGGGTGGAGATACATCAAACTCCCGAATATAGCGGCGAAGTTCCGACAAAGGCGGACGATGACGATTACACCTACACCTTCTCGGGCTGGACTGACGGCAAGAATTCATACGGACTCAGCGATAAACTCCCCGAAGTCAGTGACGACGCGACCTACACCGCGACGTACACTAAAGAATTCAGAAGCTATACCGTTAACGCTGCCGTGAACAATGATAACGGCGGTACGGTAACCGTATCCGTTCCCGCGAAGAAGCACACTGCCGCATGGACCTGCAACGGAAGCGCCGCGTCAAATCAGATTGAATACTTCTCGGATACCGTTGACGCCACCGTCGGCGACACGGTTGAATTACACATTGCGGGCGGCGTTCCCGGTGCGGGCTTCGGAATAATATTCAGAATCTGTGATGAAAACTGGGGAGAAGTAACAACGATCCAGAACACCGTTTTTGACGGTTCACACATCACAAACGTTTCTCCTTATACAAAAACGTTTTCTTATTCCGGTGAGAACACGTCGGTATACAGGTATGAAATACTCGGTACAAGCGGAATGGAGTATGACTACAGAGGCAGATACACGCTGACAGTTAACTGGTCGGAGCCGTCCGCCCGGGCCGAAGCCAGGGTCAACGACGAGGTTACGCTGAACGTCACGCTCAACTCCGACTACGTAGTTAAGAGCGTTACCGCCAGGGACGCAGGCAATAACAACGTGGAAATTACAAACAACAAGTTCACAATGCCTTCGGGCAACGTTACCGTCAGCGTCGTGTTTGAAAAAAAGGCCACGGTACTCACCATTACCGCAAACGATCAAACGTACACGTATAACGGGAATATTCAGGGCCCGGGAGATACGGGCTATGACAATCAGGCCGATATCGCCAAAATGGTTTACGTTGACGGTCTGCAGGATGGAGACATGCTTGTGAGCATCCTGGTAGACGGCCAGTCGGAAACGGCGGATGCCGGAGTGTACTCCGCAGTCCTTCTCCCTGACGCCGCGGTGATCAAGCGAGACGGCAAAGACGTGACGGACCGGTACGACGTCAGGTATGTAAAAGGCAGCATCATCATCGAGCCGGCGGAAGTGACGCTCACTTCCGGATCAGGCGAAAAAGAATACGACGGCACGCCGCTGACGGACAGTACGGTCACCGTGACCGGAGACGGCTTTGCCGCGGGCGAAGGCGCGACCTATAACGTCACCGGCTCTCAGACCAAGGTCGGAGGCACAAGCGGAAACAACACCTTCACCTACGCGCTGAATGAAGGAACGAAGGCGGGCAATTACGAGATCACGACGGTTTGCGGAACTCTTACCGTGAAAGCAAACACAACGGAGATAAAGATAACCTCGGCAGACGGCGAGCAGAAGTATAGCGGAAGCGAATTCCACAAGGCCGAATACGTCGTCAAATACGGCGACAAGGCGGTAAACGTTAATCCTGACGGAAGCTACACCCTTCCGACAGGCGAT
>JAGDAM010000029.1 GCA_017959485.1 Clostridia bacterium | reverse complement strand
CGCCGGTTTTCACTGAGAAAGCGCGGCAATATAAGAGATATTGCAAGCTTTCGACGTGGGAACCGGCAAAGAAACAGCCGTCGTAATGCGTGCGACGGGGCAAACGTGTGCTTCCTGAAAACAGGCGCCAAAATTACTCGACAATCTCCGTACGCGAATTGTGCGGTTTTGCCTTAAGGCTTTGCCGCGTACCGATCCCATCCGGGATACGTGCGCGGCTTTTCTTTTGCGCCGTCGGCTTTCCTCGCCGAAAAACCGGTCTTTGTCAGCAAAAGGTGAACAAAACCCCGGCCCGACGGATTTTTTGACTTGAAAATCCTTATAAATAATGCTATAATATATTGATTTATAATGCGGAGAATTATACAGTTATGAGCGAGTCGGTAAGCGTAAGAAAAAAGACGGTGCGTGACTGCCCGAGAAAGCTTTTGCTTTTCTATGATATCGTCATTCTCGCGATCGTGTGGACGGCGGCTTTTGTCTTCCATCCGTCCGCGGTTTCGCTGGATTTCGTCGCCTGCGCGCTTCACTTTCTTCTGTCCGCACTCCTGTTCACAATCTTCCGGGCGGTATTCAGAGTGTACCGGCAGATCTGGAGATACGGCTCGGTTTCGGCGTACGCCAGGGAGGCGGCCGCTTCGGTCTGCGCCGGCGTCTGCTACGTCGCGGCGGTGAGATTTATCCCCTCGCTTCGCATCGCTTTTATCAGCAGCATCGCCTACGCCTTGATTTACGCCGTTGCCTGCCTTCTCATCCGTATCCTGTATTTTTACGTTTTCCGTTTTCTGCGCAGGGACACGGCTTTGAGCCGGACTCTCAAAAAACTGCTGCGGCCGCTGACGCTCGTCGATTTCGATTCGCCCGAAGAGGGCGGGCTGCTCCATCTTATGCTTGAACCCGACCGTCCTTCGGCGTTTCCGGTTAATCCGTTGATCAGAGTCGTGGAAGGATTCGCGGTACCGGGCGAGGCGGTTTCGATACAGCCGATAACCAAAGGATATATAAATCAGACCTTCTACGTCGAGATGCGCGGGGAGGACGGAACCGGCGGCAAATATCTGCTTCAGCAGATAAACACGCGTGTCTTCCGCGACGTCGATCTGCTGATGGACAACTATAAATACGTCACCGACCGTCTTCTCGGGACTCTTCATCTGGCGGGAGCCCGCCCGGAAGGGTGCGTGCAGACGCTTCACGTCACTCGCGACGGACGAAACTATCTCCGCACGGACGACGGCTGCTACCGGATGATGGATTATTTCGACGGAGTCTTCTCGCTCGACGCCGCCGATTCCCCGGCGACTCTCAGGAGCGCCGGAGCCGCCTTCGGCAGATTCCTCCGCGCGGCGTCGCAGATCGACAGCTCGCTTATCGGGAAGGTGCTTCCGGATTACCGCAACACGGTAAAGTATTACGGCGAACTCGAGGCGGCGATAGAAGCCGACGTGAAGGGAAGAGCCGCGAAGGTCGGGAAAGAAATCGACTTTTACCGCCGCCGTGCCGCGAACTACGGCCTTATCACCGACGCGCTCGCGCTCGGAAGGATCCCGTACAGGGTCTGTCACAACGACTGCAATCTCAACAACATCCT
>JAGDAM010000028.1 GCA_017959485.1 Clostridia bacterium | reverse complement strand
CTTCTCCAAAGGAGAAGGGTGGACCGCTTTTGCCTTCCCCTCCGGGGAAGGTATCGGCGAAGCCGACGGATGAGGGCCGGTGGATGAGGCGGAACGATACTGCTTTGCCTTCCCCTGGGGGGAAGGTGTCGCCCGAATGGGCGACGGAAGGGGGTGACAGAAACGACAGAGGTACTGAACCATCGATACTATGTGACTGCACCCTCCCCCGGGGGAGGGTGTCACGGCGGCCGGCTTTGCCGGACGGCCGTGACGGGTGAGGGTTGCAAATAATGCCTTTCTCAACATCTACAGGCGCACCGCCAAAGAAAACCTTCGCCCCGTTTACGGGGAGAAGGTCCCCGAGGCGAGGATGAAAAAACGGCGGCTATGTTTCCTCGCGCCGAGGGGGAATAAAGGGGGGAAAATCTATAACCGCTATTCGTCGGCATTTGAATAAGTCCCATCCGTCTCCGGCGCGACATTCATCCGTCGCCGCTCACGATTGCACGCCGGATCCACCTTCTCCCCGCCGCGCAGCGGCAGGGGCGAAGGTTTTCCTTAGGCGAGTCGCAATAAGCTTTTGAACGAAAAAAAGAGGACTCCATCACCACGCGGAATCCTCTTTTATTATTGGCATCTATACAATGACGAACTCCCCGGTCACTCCGGGAGCAGTATGTCGGCCAGCACAGCGACCGACGGAACGCATATATCCGCCTCCTCATCCGGCGTACTCGGCGGATTGTTCCGGTAGGAACCGGTGACTATCCTCGCCGCGTACATTCCCGCCCTGCGGGCCGGCCCAATATCGTTGTCGGGGCGGTCGCCGACCATCATTGCCTCTTCCGGCCGGCAGCCGGCTGCCGCCAGCGCGGCGGCAAAGATTCGCGGGTCTGGCTTGGCCATCCCGCAATCATCCGACCCGAAAACGGCCTCAGGCACAAAGCATCCGGCGTATCCGAGCCGGTCGAGCCGCTCGCGCAGACCCGACCGCTGATTTGCGATTATCCCGAGTCTGAACCTCCCGGCGAGCAGCTTCACGCCCTCGGGAGCGCCGGGCACCGGCACCTCGAACTCGCAGAGATATGGCGGGATATTCTTCACTCCAAGCCGGCGCGCGGCATAGCCGAAAGCGCCGCGGCAGAGCATTCCGCCCTCGTCCATAACCCTGTCGAATTCCTCGTAGGTCATATCCCTGCCCGTCAGCCGTTTCAGCTCGGGCTGTATCATTCTAAACCTTTCCCGGTGGACCGGTTCCTCGTCTGCGAGCACGGTCCCGACGTCGAAAAAGATCCATTTCAGTCCGGCCAGCTCTTCATTTGTAATCCGCACGTACGTTCCCGCGGTATTTTCTTCCATAACGGCCCCGCCTCCAGCGTCTTTATCCGTCCCGGCACCCCGGTTATCGCGGATATTATATCAAAAGAGCTCAAAAAATGCAAACATTTCAAAAAAAGCACTTGAAAAATGCGCAGAAATATAATAAAATATATTGGTATAGTAATTGTAACTTTTCGGAGGTAACACACAATGGTAACTGCCGGCGATTTCAAAAACGGCATCACTTTTGAACTTGACGGAAGCGTATTTCAGGTAATCGAATTCCAGCACGTCAAGCCCGGCAAGGGCGCGGCTTTCGTCCGCACCAAGATGAAAAACGTCATCACCGGCGCCGTAATCGAGCGCTCTTTCAGCCCTACAGACAAATTCGACAGCGCCTACATCGAGCGCAAGGATATGCAGTACTCCTACAACGACGGAGATCTCTATTACTTCATGGATATGGAGACCTTCGATATGGTCCCGCTCAACAAGGACGTACTTCCCGAATCCTTCGTTTTCGTAAAAGAGGAAATGATGTGCAAGCTCGTTTCCTACAAGGGCAAGGTATTCTCGGTCGAGCCGCCCACGTTCGTGGAGCTTGAAGTCATCGATACCGATCCCGGGTTTGCCGGAAACACCGCCACCAACACCCTCAAGCCAGCGACACTTGAGACCGGCGCCCAGATAAAGGTTCCGCTCTTCATCAACGTGGGAGAGGTCATCAAGATAGACACGCGCACCGGAGAGTATCTCTCGCGCGCCTCAAAATAATCAGGATACGGAGGTTTTCAGAATGGAACTCAAAGAAAAAGCCGCCTTTCTCAAAGGCCTTGCCGAAGGACTTGATTACGACAAGACGACCGCTGAAGGCAAGCTGATTGCCGCCCTCATCGATCTTGTCGACGCGCTCGCGAGCGAAGTCGCCGCAACTCAGGAAGACGTCGATTACCTGTCCGAGTATATCGAGGAGATCGATCAGGATCTCGGAGCCGTGGAAGAGGACTTTTACGGCGACGAAGACGACGAGGATTTCGATCCCGAAGACTTCCTGGACGACGAGTTCGACGAGGATGACGACGAAGACGAAGACGTCATTCCGGTCGAAGACAAATAATCCGGGCACCTGAACATATTGACCGATTGCGGCAAAACGGATCTGCCGGAAGCATTCCGGAAGGTCTGTTTTGCCGCGATCTTTAAGACGGTCGGCACTGAAACCGAAATGAACGAAGACGAGAAAAGAGAGATTGCGATAGGCAGGGCCGTCGCCTTCTGCATTTGCCTGTGGCGCTTTGCAAAGCGGTTTTTGCTCTGTTCTCTCATCGCGCTCGCGGTCCTGCTTATCATCGGCAGGCCGCTGTATCTCGCTCCGCTCTTCGGCCTCGCGGGAGCCGCCGTCTGGACGGCGGTCGTGCGGCTGTTTTACCTGATGCTCATATCTTTCGGGAGAAACTCAGGCAGCTGACACGAGGGCTGCCTGTCAAAACCTACCGGAACGGCAGACAAAACAAATATATGCGGGCGTGGCGGAATTGGCAGACGCGTTGGATTTAGGATCCAATACTTCGGTGTGCAGGTTCGATTCCTGTCGCCCGTACGGAAAGCGCACAGGAGGCGGCAGAGCCTCCTCCTGTGCGCTTTCCGCCCGGTAAACGTAATGGTTGAAGAACCCGACTTTTCACGTTCGTGCGCGAAGCGAATGAACGTGAAAGTCTATGGCTTGCGCCTTCGCGCTCTTTTTCAAACCGCTGAAGATTAGAGCAAGCCTGGTTCCCATTCCTGTCTCCCCTGCTTATGTTTTTCTTGAAAAAAAGCCCT
>JAGDAM010000268.1 GCA_017959485.1 Clostridia bacterium | reverse complement strand
TGGCAGCGGTACTAGGATTCGAACCTAGGTAATGACGGAGTCAGAGTCCGTTGCCTTACCGCTTGGCGATACCGCTTGATTTATGGAACGGTGTATATTATACCACAATCGTCTGGCGGTGTCAACAGTTTTTTTGAAGAATCGGATAGTGTCCGGGCAAATATTGATATAGCGATGCGGCTGCGGTTCGCACGTCTCGAACGAATCTTGCCTTGTAACGTCAAAGGCAGCTGTTCCGTAACCCTCACCCATCTCTGCTTCACCGTGCCACCCCGGCTCGCCGCAGGCGAGACGTGCCCGAGGGAGGGTGCAAGACGCGGTCAGAGCGAACACAGTGCCTCTCCCGTTCTGACAGGCGGATAAAAAATGTTCCAACCGATTCAAAATGGGAAGTGAAAGGTCGGTGAAGACTTTGCGCAGCCCTGTTTTCAAATGCAATACCGCACAATTCGCGTGCGTCGAATTGTGCGGTATTGCATTAATCAAAGATAATACAACTCTCTCTCGTTCGGTCTGTCGTCCTCGTAAATCCACTGCTGGGCGGGGAGGTCGTTCTGCCACTTTCCTCCGGCGAGGCGGTGGCATTCTTCCACAGACAGCAGCCACTTTGCGGTGTGCTTCCGTTCGGGGTGGAATTCGTAATACTCCAGCCCGTCGAGGAAGGCGCCGAAATATGACGAGTCGGTCTCAAGCACCACGGACAGGAGATTGACCGTCTTCTGCGAGATCTCGAAGGGCTCGCCGTTTTTCGTTCCCCTGTAGGTGAACTTTTCCCGGTCGAGCGTGATGACGCCCTCTCCGACAATCTCGGCGGTAAGCGTCTTGTCGACGTAGTGATCGTTCGGAAGCATGCCGAGCTTTACCTTTTCCTCGATTCTGAAATCGGGGTTGTCGCGGATTTCGCGGTAGCATTTCCGGCGCTGCAGCTCGTACCAGACGCGGAGCGTCTTCGGAATGACGCAGCCCGAGTCGAGCGGATGCAGGTCGTAGTACTCGTCTATCGTCGCTCCGTTGCCGCATTTGCGGCATTTGAAGACGTTGCCCTCGCCGTACATATCGACCTCGCTGCCGCACTTCGGGCAGAGATAGATGTGTTCCTCAAGCCGGTGAGCAATCTGCTCGTTTCCGGCGTATTTTACTCTCGCCGTGCGGTTCCATTCGAAGTCGTCGTTGTAAATCGCCTCGTTGATGCGGCGATCCATTTCTTCAAGCGAGAGCTCTTTCAGTTCTTCGGGAGTGAAGAGAGAATTGACCTCGATGACGACTTTGCCCGGCCGGTCGTAAATATCCCACTGCGTGTTGGACATGTATCCGCCGCGGATGGTGGTCGAGTAGACCGGGACGCCGAGCCGCTTGAGAAGCAGTGAGGTGCCGGGCATGATCGGCTGGTTGCTTCCCGATATGCTCGACTTTCCCTCGGGGAAGAAGGCGACGTTGCCGCCCGCCTTGATTATCTGCATCACTTCGCGGATGGTGTGAACGTCGTTCACGAAATTGCGCTTCGGAATAACGTGCAGGATATCGAATATCAGGTGCATATGGGCGCGGTTGAATTCGATGTAGGACGCTATGAAGTTCAGCTTGTGTCCGATGAAGGCCTTTCCGATATACTGCCAGTCGCACCTGGAAGTGTGGTTGCCGACTACGACGAAATTGTCGGGGACGGTCCCGACGCCGACGTTGTCGACTATCTCGAGGTTCATACGTTTGCAGTTCGGGTCGGCTCCGAATATACGGAGCATCTGGTAGGGAAACGAGGGCGGGATCTTGCCTTTGCGGTTCGCGAGCTTTTTTCTGATGTTGAGTTCCGACATTGCGTATTCCTTTCGGTATTTTATTGTTCGGTGTTGTTTTTTGGGGCGTCGGTTATTGTAAATCGGTGACAAGCCGGTCGCCGAAATTCGGCGTGCAGGCGTCCGTCGCGGATTCCCGCTTCTGGAAAAAGCCTTCAAAGCCGAGTTCCAGCGCGTGCCGGCAGACCTTGTCGTATTCGAAAGTGGTGAGGCGGCGTGAGAGATTTCTGTCGCTTCCGGAGTAAAAGAGCGGCGTGTACTGCGACATCAGCGAAAGACGGATATCTCCGAGGGAGCGGAGCTTATCGAGAATATCGAGCACTCCCTGCGAGTTTGCGCGGTATCCCGGAAGGCAGAGATGCCTTACCATAACCCCGCGCAGCATCATACCGCGGTCGTCGAACTCGCACCGCGGGCAGAGGCCGAGCATAGCTGCGACGGCTTCCCGAGCGACGTCGG
>JAGDAM010000027.1 GCA_017959485.1 Clostridia bacterium | reverse complement strand
GACCTCGGATCTGGTCTTGGTGGACTGGGTTCCCTGTCTCTGGTTGAGCAGATACGCTCTGACGGCCGAGTGAAGCAGCGAAGCGTTGACTTCGGCACCGAAGATCTTTTCGGAAAGTGAGATCTCGCCGACTTCCTTCCCGGTCATATCATAAACTTTTACGTTCGGCATTCTGTCTTACCTCCTCTTCGGCTCAGGCGTTCGTTCCCTTGATCGAATCGCGGATGAACACTATGCCGCCCTTCGGTCCGGGGATCGCACCGCGTACCGCGATAAGGTTGTTCGCGGTATCGATCTTAACCACGCTGAGGTTAAGAATGGTGACCTGCTCATGGCCGTACTGTCCGGCCATCTTTTTGTTCTTGAAAACGCGCGACGGGTCGGAGTTAGCGCCCATCGAACCGACTTCGCGGTGTACGGGGCCGACGCCGTGCGTCATTCTCAGTCTGTGGTGGTTCCATCTCTTGATGACACCGGTGTAGCCGTGGCCCTTGGTCAGTCCCGTTACGTCGACCTTTTCGCCGGTGGCGAAGGTATCGACCGAAACGACGTCGCCCACGCTGTAGCCGGAGCAGTCGTCAAGGCGGAATTCCTTGAGATGTTTCTTGACGGCAAGTCCGTTCTTTTTGAAGTGTCCGGCTTCGGGTTTCGTCGTCTGCTTTTCCTTGGCGTCGATAAAGCCCAGCTGAACAGCTTCGTAGCCGTCCTTTTCGGCCGTCTTTCTCTGTGCGACAGAGCAGGGTCCGGCCTGGATCACCGTTACCGGCACCGCGTTTCCGATCTCGTCGAAGATCTGGGTCATGCCGATTTTCTTTCCGATAATACCCTTTTTCATATTCTGTTTTCCTCCTGCAGGTTATTGGTTGACGTTTTGGATTTTCCGGCTCGCGCCGGATTGCGCCAACTTGACCGGCAAGCGCCCTTTCGGGCCTTGCAATGATTGACTGGTTGATTAAAGAACTACCTGGATGTCGACACCGGCCGGAAGTTCGATGTTCATGAGTTCATCGGTGAGCTTCTTGGTGGGGTTCTTGACATCGATCAGGCGCTTGTGATAGCGGATCTCGAACTGCTCGCGGCTGTCCTTGTACTTGTGGACGGCGCGGAGGATGGTGACGATCTCCTTTTCGGTCGGGAGCGGTACCGGTCCCGAGACCTCGCAGCCGTTGCGCTTAGCGACTTCGATGATCTTCTTCGCGGCGGCATCGACGAGCTTGTGGTCATAGCTTCTCAGACGGATCCTGAGTTTTCCCTTGACTGCCATTTGTTTGTTTCCTTTCCTTTCGCGGCGGTATACGCGCGTGTAAAATTAAATGAAGCCTACGTGCGCTCATAACGTCGCCGCGGCAACCGTTCCTATTTACCACCTTTCCGGGCGTACCGGACATGACCCATACAAAAGCCGAAATCCGCACCGGTGAATGCCGTTTTTCTCTGCAGACGGCAGACACAGTGCCGAATTTCGGATTGTGATGAGCCCGTTTCCGGGCTTCCGGAGCGCGGCCTGAACTGACCGCGCGCGGAAAGAGGCTTCCGTGCCTTTTCGCCGGACTCGTTACCGACGGAAAACCGCTGTTTTCCGTACGGCCTGCCCGACTTCTCCGCGGAAATTACCCGCTGTTCGGGCGGCAACCTTCCGCATCAACGCATTTCGCACATCAAGCTCGACTATTATATCACAATTGACGGTCGATTGCAATTGTGTGTTTTTTAGAACTTTCACGGGAATACACACTGTTTATTGTGCATTTTCCACTAAAAAATCAGTCTTCGTTTGCCTCAAGCAGCTCTTTCAGCCCCGAAACCAGCTTTTCACGCAGCCAGTCGGGCGAGATCACCCGGATCGCGCCTCCTGCGGACAGCAGCATGCCGAGAAACAGGTCGGGATTCCGGAATTCGCAAAGGCAGATCTGCCCTGCCGGCTTCCCGTCGTCTCCCCCCGCCTTTTCCGACGGCTTTGCGCGGCGTCTTCCCACGATATATCTTCCGAGCTCAAGGGCCGCCAGCTTCGACGGCACGCGTATCTCGGCGGTATACGGGATCATCATCTGGGCGGCGTCTGTGACGTCGGACTCGGACGCCGCTATCGCGGTCACGCCCTCCTCCGCGTCGGTCTCGCGCACAGCCTCGGGGAGCGAGAACTCGCTGCTGTAGCAGAATCCGCCTCTCGACGGGCTGTACTCGAGCGGGGCTCCGAAATCATTGCGCAGCCGGCTGATGTCGCGCTGCGCCTGTCTCTCGGAGATCCCGAAGCGCTCGGCGACGCGCCGCGAGTTGGGATAGCTGCCCCCTCTTATCCTGTCGTGCAGCCAGAGTATCCTTTTTTTAGATTCGGAAGGTCTCAAAGCATATCCTCCGTTCTGTACAGGCGGGTTCCGCGCGGGAGCTTGC
Organism: Clostridia bacterium; assembly: GCA_017959485.1. Next base: position 84 of record JAGDAM010000027.1, on the reverse strand, counting down.
CTCCGCGGATCCCGCACGGGATCATGTTCTTCTCAGTCCGCAAGCTCCGGCATCCGGATCATTCTTCCGGCCCCGGCCTCTGTC
>JAGDAM010000267.1 GCA_017959485.1 Clostridia bacterium | reverse complement strand
CAGCGAACCGCGCGGTACCGTTTTATACTGTCCCGAGTTACTGACCGACGTTCAGTTCGACGCCCGGGAACATCTCGGGAGTATTCGCGAGCCTGATCGCGTGTCCCGACGTCGACCTGAAATTGGTAACTACGATCTTGTCGGGCATCCTTATGGGACGCATGGCGGTCCTGTAATTCGGATTGAGATCCGAGAAGACCACCGGATCCGAATCGGAAGAGGAATCGTGAACGGTCAGACTGTCGATCTCGATGTAGGAAGGGAGCGTGCATTCGTATCCGAAGTCGTGCGTTCCGTCGTTCGAGCCGTTTATGATTATCGGCTTGCGGCTCTTTCCGTTGTAGGGATAGTAATCGCATCCGATGATCAAAAGATCTCCGTTCCAGGTGCTGCCGTAATCCGACCGCAAATTGACGAGATAGGTACCGTAGACGCGGCAGTCCTCGATCCTCGCGGTCCCGTGACCGATAAGATTGATCCCCTGATGGCCGAGCGAGCAGCCGATCAGCGTCACGTTGCAGACGCCCTTGTGCGCGTCGAAACGCGAGAAGACGCATCTTTCAAATCTTATATTCTTCGCGTAATTCGAAGCGAAGACACCCCAATAGGTATTGTTGTTAATGTCGTTCGTCTGAGAACAGTCGAGGGCGGTAAACGAAGTGCATTCGGTAACAAGCAGGTCGTACGTCCCCTGCGTGACAGGCGACCCTGCGGACCCCATCTTGGTGTAGGTCTTGTGTCCGGTAAGCACGGTGTTCTTTACGGTTACGTTGTTGCAGTCGTAAACATTGAGAAATCCCGAATAGGACTGACCGACGCTCCCCTCGCCGGTAATTAGATGAGTGAGCGAATCGACTACGGTGTTCGACCTTGAAATCCCGATGCCGCGGCAGTAATAGGAACTCGCGGTACCGGCGTTTGCGACAGTGGTAAATATCCCGCCGCGGAGAGTTATCGGCACTTCGTCGCATCTCACCGCGTTGCAGGAGGTCACCGTCTCAAAATCCCAAAGGATTGGAGTGGACGGATCCACGTTGCCTTCGGCGTCGACGAGGATCACGTCGGTCATGGCCGCTCCCGAATCCTGATTCAGTCCCTGTCTGATATACTGCTTGACGTTCGCGTTGTACAGCAGGATAAACGCCGGATATCCCGGCGCGAACCCGACGTTGGCGGCCCCGGCGGCGAGCGGCCCGACAGCCGGATGGGTGGCCTGGTAGGACGCGGGTACGCTGAATACGTTCAGGCGATAGTTCTCAACGTCGCGGTCGTCTATCACGAACCGCGACACCGACCAGTCGGTATCGGTCGCGATTTTCGCAACCTTCGCGGCACCGCCGATATAATAGACGGCGTTCTCCCGCGAGAGCACAGGAATCCCTTTCAAATTTGCAGCATCGTGTGCCGCGATGATCGCGTCGAGGTCGTCGTGCTCTCCGTCGCCGACCGCTCCGTAGTCCTCATAGGTGACAAACTCGCCGAAATCGACCGTATTCGCCTCCAGGACGGCGTCCGAAGTGTTTGGATGCTGAGCCGCGAATTCCTCCACCGGTCCGGCTATCAGCCGTTCTACGGCTCTGAAGAGGCCTACGCGCGTCCCCGCCTTAACGACGATATTGTCGCCTTCAAAGATCAGCGACGCCTTCGAAGGCGCGTCTTTGTCAAGGCGGAGTCGGAGGAGCTTCCCTTCGGTCCCGTATTCGAGCAGCCGGCCGCAGCACCGAAAAACGGATGAGCGGATTTCTTCGGCCGCGTTCGCGAAATACTCCGAATCGTATATTTCCAGCCGGTATTCGTCGATGGATCTTCCCTGTATCATTAACCCGTTAAATCTTGCGGACTGAGAGTAGGAGAGTGACCAGCCCTCCGGTTGTTCGAGCTTTCCGTTCCCACGGTCGATAAGGTCCAGGATCATGTCCGCCGCGATATCTAAGGAAACGGCGTCGCCAGCGGATATAATGAGTTTTTCGCCCGAAACGCAGGCCGCGAAAGCTTCCGGTCCGAGCATTTCCCTGCCGGGCAGATCCGCGACGCCGCCGTCGAATATCCCGATGACGATCTCTTTGTCGCGCCTCATCGGATTGCGGTCCCAGTCGGTAGTGTAGTCGAGACGCACCCCGAACCGCTTTTCGAGCGAACGGACGAATGAGGTCACCGCGTTCACCTCGTCGGCTCCGGCTCCGTCGCGTCTTACTACGATATATCCGTGAGCGTCGCCTTCCGAGAGAAAGGTCACGATCCTTTTCTCTTCCGGAACGGCCGAAGTCGTGTCGGCGACCGTCCCGGTCCCGGTGTCGGCGCCGATCTCATTCCCGCCGCACGAGGCAAGCAGAAACAGAGAAAGAACAAATAGCGCAATAACAGGCAGGCGTTTTTTCATCGTCAGAACACCGTCTCCTTGTCGCGAAACTCTTTTACCCGCTTTTCATACGCGGCCATCGCCTCATCGCGGAACGCTGCGCGGGCGGAAAACCCGAGACCTCTCAAAAGAAACTCGCAAAGGAGAGGATT
>JAGDAM010000266.1 GCA_017959485.1 Clostridia bacterium | reverse complement strand
CGAGTCCTTGCATTGTTGATTGAACCGCCGTGTACCGAACGGTACGCACGGTGGTGTGGGAGGTCGGTCACTCAACTAATGGGTGACCTCCTACCCGATTGGAGTGTAATCCGGTTAATCCTTTTCCATGCTCCAGAGACCTTTTTCGACGATCGTGACCTTCTGTCTCTGCGAGACCGAGAAGACGTCGCTCGTCAGGCCGCGGATGAAGGCGCTCTCGACGATGAAGTCGCCGTCTACCGCGCCGCGGATAGTGTAGGACACCGTGACGCTGAACCGGTACTCGGGGCACTCGACGCGTCGTCCGTCGCAATAGGTGCGGTTAAGGACGCTGATCCAGCCCGACATATTCTGGCCCGAGCGGTTGTAGATATATCCGTCGCAGTTTTCGCCCCGCGCCCAGGATGAGCGGTATCCGGAGGACGTCAGTCCGAGGAATCTCGCTCCCGAGGGAATGAGGTCGTATATCGAGAAGGATTCGTAAACGCGGGTCGAAGTGCCGCTGACAGTCAGATAGACGACGCAGGTTCCGTTATCCTGCGGTTCGAGTTTCTTTTCGATCGTGACTCTTTGGCTCTCGTCGCGTCCGGCGAGCGCCTCTTCGGCGGTCCCCTTGTAGGATACGCCTATCGAGACGGTCCCCGGAATATCGAGCTCGAGCGACGCGAGTTCCTCTTTCGATAGGGATATCGCGTAGGAGCGTCCCGATTCGAGAACCACCTTTTCGGTCTGTCCCGAAACGGTGAAGGTGAATTCGGCAGTCTCGCCCTTTTCGGCGGGAAGGAAGAATTTCAGATAGGAGGCAAGCGCGATCTGGGCGGATTCGGCGTCGCTGCGGTTTTCAAGCAGCCAGAGAGCCAGCTTCGCGGCGTCCTGACGGTCTATCCTCGACGCCGACAGCAGCGCCAGCGAGGTGAGCCGGATTTTTTCATCGGTCTTTGCGGAGTTGCCGAAGCGGAGCGTTCCGAATTCCGCGTCCTCGTGCGCGATCGCCTCGCGGACCTGCGCGTAGATATCGCGCGCCGCGGGATAGTCGCCGCAGGAGGCAAAGGCGAAGGCGAGGATCAGTTTGGCCTCGTCAGACCATCCGCCGGCTATCGACGCCGTCGAGTAGAGGGTGTCGAGCACCGGTTCGCCGGCCGCAGCAAGGACGGCAAGGCAGGCGGCGAGTTCCTCGGGCGACAGCTGACTGTTCTGAGACGCAAGCGACCGGTTGAAGTTTACCGCGGTGCCGATCAGATTCTCGCTGATTGGCAGCCCGAGCGAGATTATTTCGGCGGTGAGCAGCGTGTCTGTTTCGGAGTAGGGGAAGAGGGTGAATGCACCCGAGCGGAAGTTGTATTGCGAGAGAAGCGCGATTATATCTTCGCGCAGTTCGGCGTTGTCGGCCCCGTAGAGTTTTTCGGCGGCCGCCGCGGAGGCGTAGAGGGCGACGTATTCGTCGCTCCTGCCGCTGTGCCGGTTATATGAGAGCGCCGAGACAACCCGCTCGTAGAGCCCGTAGGACGGGGTGCGGTTGGAGAAGACTATTCTGACAGGATAATATACCGGCGAGAGCGATTTCAGCTCTTCCGCGGTTACCGAGCGGTTCACGTCGGCTGCGACGGCGCTGACGACGACGTCGAACCTCGAAGTCAGGGCGTCGCGGCTGTCTCCGCATTCTCCGTACACCGTCACCGAGTACCTTCCGGCGCGGTCGGGGTTGAACTTGAGCCAGCATCTTTCTTTCGAGTCTGCGCTTCCCGTCACCGTCGAGACGGCGTTCCCGAGTTCGTCGGCGAAGACGGCGGTATATTTCACTTTTCCGTCGGCCCGGCTTCCGTAGGAGCGTGCGCTTATCGAGACGGTGTCGCCGAGAACGTATTTCTCGCAGACTCCGAGATTGATGAAGAAGGGAAGGGTGCATACGACGTCGGAAACCGCGGATCCGGTTTTGATGCCGCCGTTCGGTCCTCCGGCGCCCGAAACCGCGAGAGCGGTGATCCGCCAGGAGGTGATATTGTCGGGAACGGTAAAGACGAGAACGCCTTTTCCCTCCGCGTCAAGTTCGATTACCGAGAATTCGGGATTGTCGGAGAAAACCTTTCTGACGTAGTCCGCGGAATTTTCGCCGTCGGACAGATTACCTTTACTGTCGCCGGGGGCCTCTTCCGCAACCGCCTCCATATCATACTTGTAGTATATGTTTCTCAGATCCGAGTCGCTGTAGACCGCCGCTGAGACGAACCGGCCGTTTATCGCGAGCTCGGGAGCCGACGGGTTTATTCTGTAGTAGTTATCAATTCTATAGTATCCGGAGATCCGGGAATAGAGAGCCGAGCTGCTCTTAAAGAAGGCCGAAGGATCCGCCGTCTGGTCTCCGAGCGCGAAGCAGGCCTCGTCGACTATGCTGACGACGGCGAAGCCGCCCGACGCGCCGGGGACTCTGACGGTGACCGTCGCTCTGTCGCCCGGTCTGAATTCCGCGGCCGACGGCTCGATCACCGGAGTCAGCGTCGCCTGACCGACTTTGTATGAGAGTGTCTTCAGCTCCGACCAGAAGACAGCAGAATCCGCGTCGAAGGATACGGCGAGTATCTTTCCGCCGGCGATCATGTCGTCGGTGTATTCGAACTCGACCGATTCGGCGTACTTGAAAGATACTATCCCGTTCGCGGCTATGACGAATAGAGATTTTGTCCCGGGATCGGCGAGAGTCAGCGAGGCGCGCACCCGGTCGCCTACCGAGTAGGATCCTGCGTTCAGCGAAATCTTCTCGTAAATATCGGAGGAGTCTGAGTAAGAATACCGTTTGCCGGTGCGCTTCGTCGCGTCGGCTTCGTATTCGTAAACGCATCCGGTCGAATCGTCGCTGAATCTGAAGACGTAGCGGAAATATCCTTCAAACCCTTCCGCCTCGTACAGGTCGAAGACCGCCTCGCCGTTGACGAAATCGGCTTTCCCGGACTTTACAACGCTCTCCGTCGTTTTGTAGCTGTAAACCGTCCGCTGACGCTTGGTGTACTGATCGTACTCGGTTCTCGGAGTCTTTGTGATGACGTATTTGTAGAGTGTGTACGAAAGCGCGCCCGATTTGTTCGCCGGTTCGCCCACCGTGTTGCCGGGGAAGACCTGCCACGACAGGTCGGCTTCGGTCTGCAGCTTTGAAAAGTCGCGCCGGTTGAGCGTCATCTTCACGCCGTCGTCGCTTCTCGAGACTCCGGCGGAGTAATCCGAGTTGAAATAAACCGTTTCGGATGAAACCGTGAGCCGCTGTGTCTCGAAACCGACGAGTTCGGCGCTGAAGTAGAGATAGACGGGATAGGTCCCGCTGACCTTGTCGGTTTTCAGCGCTCGGGTCTTGTATGTCAATACCGCCCGGCCGTTTTTGTCGGTCTTTACCTTTTCGGCTCCGTCAGAGAAGTATCCGAGACGGCAGTTGAATTCGAGTCCCTCGACCGGAGTGCCGTCGAAGAAGGAGGCGGTAAGCGTTACCCTGACCGTGTCGCCGCGGCGGTAGAAGAGGCGGTCGAAGCTGACAGACGCGGTGTACTGCGGCTTCGATTCCTCGGTGACGCGGAAAGATCTGGCGGCGACCTGCCTCCCCTGCGCGTCGGTCAGTATGAGAGTGAAATATCCGGCTCCGACGTCAGAATAGGTGAAGCTGCCGGTGAACAGTCCGTTCTCGTTTACCTTGACCGCCGTTTTGATGCGCGACAGCCCGGTCTCGAGATAGAGAACGTCGGGAAGCTCCCCGCCGAAGCTCGGCGAGATGAAGCCGAAGAAGTTGACGGTGTCGTTCGGGAAATATACCTCTCTGTCGGTGTAGATATATTTCATCATATAATCGTAACCGTCGGTCCCCGCGAGATTCGCGCAGACGATAAGCGAGTCGTCTCCCGCCTCCGCGAGTATGACGGCGGCGTTCTTTCCGCCGTTGTCAAAGGAGGCAAGTCCGCCGGCGTCGGTGCGGAAGGAGAGCTTCTTTCCGTCGGTATCGCTCTCCCAGCCGTCGTATCTGTTGAGAAGTGTCGCCGTGACGAGCGCGTTCTGTACGACGCCCGAACCGTCGCGGTTGAGCCAGAAGAGCGACGTCCCGTCGGACGAAACGGTATAGGCGCGAAGGGGCGTGATCTGGACAGGTACCGAAATCTCGGTTTCCTTGCGCTTTCCGAAATCGTCGGTAGCCGTCGCCTTTATCACTGCCAGATAGGTCCCGGACGGAAGCGCCGTTCCGAAAGAGATCTGTTCGCGGTATGAGCTGACGCCGTCGGGCTTGAAGGATCCGATTTTTTTCAGTTTTGAGAGATCAAACGCGGCGTTTTTGCCGTCGGAGGCGCTCTTCTCGGATTCGATCAGCGCAGACGCGGCGTCGGACGCCGAAGCGAAAGCGTAAAGCTCGCAGCTGACCGACGGAGTGTTTTCGATATTGTGCCGGCTGATATAGAAGGAGACGAAGGCGTTTTCTCCCGGCGAGAAGACGCTCTCGGAGTTGTAGAGCGAGAGCAGAAGCGCCGAGCCGCCGACGCCCGACAGGATCTTTTCGTTTTCCTTCGAAACCGTTCTGAATTTAGCCGTCACACCGTTTTCGAGCTTTCTGCCCGACTGTCCGGTGACTCCGGACGCGACGGTTATCGTATAAACCGTATCATAATCAAGCTTTGAGTCGGGCAGAAAGAGGATCGTTCTGCCGTCGGGGTAGAGACTGAAGCTGCCCTTTACCTCGGGGCTGACGGCGACCGGCTTTCCCTCGAGCACGACCGCCTCGGTGAAGGCGATCTCGATCCCGGTGTCGACCGGAACTCCGGTCGCGAGATCGGCGGGAAAGACGCTCTTTACGGCGAGCTCTGTCTCGGTCTGGAAGGCGTAGGATACCGCCGGGTTTTCGGGGTCGCCGAGAGTCAGCCGGTAGACGTTCCCCGGCGCCAGCGAGCCGTTCGCCGGCTGGATCTTAAAGGTTTTCGCGTCAAGCTGTGTGACAGACGCCGAAATCGCGGGAGAGATCGAAAGATACTCGGCGACCGTTTCGGCGTCGGTTTCTCCCGAGGTCTCGATGATAAAGCTGCCGTCCACAGGTACCGTCCTGCCCGGACCTCCCTCGGCGGATATCCTGACCTCTTCGAGTTCGGGGGGCAGAGAGCCGTCCTTCGCACTGTAGCTGCCGCCAGAGAAATCGATCGGCACGGCGGGAGTATCCGGCTTCGTCCGGTTGGCGATAAGTATTCCGCCGAGCGGGATCGCGCCGAGCAGAACGACGGCGGCGAGCACCGCCGCGAACGTCCTTCTGAATCTCAGTTTCTTTCCCTTTTCCGGCGTGCAGGCGGCCGCCTCGTCGATAAACTTTTCGGACAGACCGCTCATCGCCTGGCTTACGCGGTCGCCGTTTCTGTTGTCTTTTTCACTCATAGTCTTTATCCCTCTTTTTGAAGGTGTGTCTTAAGGCAATCCGCGCACGCGAACCCCGCGGTATTGCCTTAACTGAATTAACTGAATTGATGTGTATTGACGAAAACCGCCGTCAGTGTAGGAGCCCGGCATCGGGCGAACCGATTTCCTCTATCTCGCCGGTCTCAATGTTGATTCTGACCTCGGTCGTTACCCAGCGGTCGTTTTCGCCAAGCTTGTTCGACTCGGCGAGAATCCAGAGTCCGTCCGCGGACACGTACCCGCTCCGGCTGAGGGGAATGCGCTCGTTGTCGTACGTAAGTCCCAAAGGCGGGCAGAAGAAGGTCCCCTCGGGGAATTCAAAGTGCGTCCTGACGTCGCCGCCCGACGCGTCGCAGCTCTTCAGATAGGTTTTTCTGTTGAAGAGATACTCGTCGCGCTCCTCGTACATCCGTCGCATCTCGTCGCTCTCGACGAACTCCGCGAAAGTCATCCCGAGCTCTGCCGAGCGCATATAGGGGTTTGCGCTCCAGAGCAGATCGAATCTCTCGCTCGAGAGATAATAATATCTGCCGTCTGTCTCGCGGTAGCCCATTAAATTTGCCGGTTCGTTTTCGGGGAATTCGCGGTATTCGCGCGTGGTAAGATCGTAAAAATAGTAATAAGGCGTCTCCAGCAGCATGACGCCTCCGGGGAAAGGCGCGTATTTGCGGCAAACCAGAGTAGTTCCCTGCGACATCGTAAGTCCGCTTAAAACGTAAGACTCTTCGCGGCGGTCTCCGCCTTCGTAATCGAACGAGAGATACTCGAGATCGGCCGGATCGTGCACGAAGATGGAGGAGCTCGCGATATACACCCGGGCGTCGGTCATAAAGGCAACCGTGTATTCCTTTTCGAAAACCCCGCAGGTATGATAGGTTCCATTCAGGAAATCGAATCTTTCGAATTTGTAAACGATTTTGCCGTCCTCGACGTCGGGAATCACGTAAAAGACGTATCTGTCGCCGATGAGCGCGTGACGGGTCTGGCTGTCGTCCGCCTCGAAAACCGTCCCGAAGTCGCCGGTGGAGAGATTGTAAAACCTCAGTTCGCTGTGCAGGTCTCCGGCTGACGTGCCGCTTGACGGGCCGTTGCCGTGCCAGGTGTTGCCCTGGCAGAGGTAAAACAGGACGTCTCCGACGACGTAGTAATTGCTTACCTGGTATCTCGTTGCCGCCGGGCAGCCCGACGCGATGTCGTGGGAGCAGAGCGGGTCGAGACAGATACAGCGCGACTCGCCGGTCTTTTCGTCGGTGAGCGTGATCCTGACCGCGGTGCCCTTCTGCCTGTCGGATCTTCCGTAGAATCCGGTCGCGGCGCTCTCCGTGAATTCAAAGGATTCGCTGCCTATTGTCCGGCCGTTCCATTCGCTGCGTCCGCGGTAGTTTGCGACGCGGGTTTCGGCTTTCCCATTTTTCGCGCAGGACGCGAGCGGAAGAAGAAAGATCAGGCAGGCGAGGATGAGAGAAACTGTTTTTTTCATCGGACGGGAGTACTCGCTTTCATCATTTGTTGTACCCCTCGCTTTCAAGGTGCTGGCGCAGCTTGTTTCTGGTTCTGTGAAGGCAGGCTTTTACGGCTGAAACAGTCATTCCGGTGCGTTCCGCGATCCGCTCGAGCGGTTCCTCCTCGAAATAGCGCATAACGAATACCACGCGGTTCTTCTTTCCGCACCCCGAGAGGAATTTCTCGATGAGCCGTGTCAGCCGTCCGTCGTCGGGATCGGCGGGTTCGGGATCGGGAATACACTCGTCGAGCTCGACCGCGGTACAGCGCCGTTTCGCGGCGTTTTCGCTCCGCACCCGCTCGAGAGCGATGTTGCGGGCGACGCCGGCTCCGTACGCCGACAGACTCCGCGGGTTAGCGGGCGGGATGCCGTTCCAGAGCGCGAGATATGTGTCGTTGACCACCTCGTCGGCGGTCATGCCGTCCGACGTTACGTTGTAGGCGATCCTGTGGAAAAGCCGTCCGTACTTTTCGGCGGTGAGCTCTACCGCCTTTTCGTCGCGGCCGAGAAACAGGTCGACTATCTCTCTGTCGCTCTTCGGCTTTCTTTCGTCTTGGTTTTTCATTCGGACTCCGAAAAAAGCTGCTTTCACTTAATATGTTGCGAAAACGAGGGGTGAGGTTGCGCGTTTGTAATAAAAATTTCAAATTTAGCGAGCCGGTCCCGGGGAGGCGGGACCGGCTCGCTCCGGTTATTCGAAAACGAGGGAATCGAACGCGGGATTGTTTCTCATGATCCCCATTATCCCGCCGGTTCTTTTCAGCTCTTCATAACAGGTTATAACGGGTTTTGGCGGCTCGTTCCGGAACGCCGAGAGATAATCCTTCGCGGCCGTCAGTTTCTCAATGCTGCGGGCAATTTGTCCCGCGGTACCGATCCGGTCGTACTGTTCCAGAGCTTTATCGGTCTCAAATATAAGATAGTATCTGCCGCTGCCGCATAACCTGATTAAGAATTTACAATCGGGATAGAGCGCTCTTGCCTCCGCTTCGATATCCGCGAAAAGATGAGAAGCGAAAAACGCGTCCCGCATGCAGGCGCCGTAATCGTAAAGAGACAGATCGACCGCGGAAACGCCAGACAGCGCGTTTGAAATACCGCCCGTGGCGTCGCACTCAGCGAGCGCGGATAACGCGTCGGAGACTATCGGGCAAAGGCGTCCCGAGTCTTTTGACAGCGACAGATTTACGTTCAGGATCAGGCCGGAGTCGCCGAAGTCAAGCCCGCGCGCGTGGATCGATAAAGACAAAACCTTCCTTACGATGAAGCAGCTGCAAAGGACGGTATCGATACCCGTCCGCTCGGAAAAGTTTTCCGCGAACGAGCGCCCTAAATCTGTCAGCGCGTAACTGTCCGTATAACTCAGAGGAAATTCGACGTTTGAGAGCAGGTTGCAACCGGTGAAGTTCATTTGCATCGTTCCTCCCTGTAATTTCTCATAAATAGTATACATTAACTTTCATTATTAGTCAAGATGAACGTTCGCCGCGCGGCGTCCCGCACGGCTTTTGAAAAAGAAATCTCTTGACAAGCACGGCGGCTTGTGATATCTTATGTTTAAGTTTTTTTGACCGGGGGGCGGCGGTATGACGGACGCGCAAAAAACAAAGTTTCGCACGCTGATAGAGGAGTCGGGGAATACAGTCTTCTTCGGCGGAGCCGGAGTTTCGACCGAGAGCGGGATACCCGATTTCAGAAGCAGCGACGGCCTGTACAACACGAAGGACGTGACCTTCGCGGATTACTCGCCCGAGTATCTTCTGAGCAGCGACTGCCTCGACCGTCATCCCGACGTATTCTTCGAGTTTTTCAGGCAGAAGATGGATACCCGCAGGTTCGAGCCGAATCCGGCTCATTACGCTCTGGCGAAGCTCGAGGAGCGGGGAAAACTCGCTGCGCTGATCACGCAGAACATCGACGGACTTCATCAGCGGGCGGGAAGCCGGAACGTTATCGAGCTTCACGGCTCGTCCTTCCGGAACTACTGCCGCAAGTGCGGGAAAAAGTATCCGGCGGATTACGTATTCGACTCGCGCGAGGCGGTCCCGCGCTGCTCCTGCGGAGGCGTCGTCAGATGCGACGTCACTCTGTACGGTGAAGAGCTTCCGTCGGATGCGATCCGCCGGGCGGTCGAGGCGATTTCGCGGGCGGAGCTGCTTATCGTCGGCGGAACGTCGCTTGCGGTATATCCCGCCGCGGGATTTCTCCGCTTTTTCCGCGGGAGGCATACCGTTGTAATCAACCGTGAACACATACCGTATCCGCTCGATCCCGTCGATGATCTTGAGATAAACGAGCCGATCGGACGGGTCATGTCGGAACTGTTCGAAGAGTGAAGCAGACAGGCACGCAAGTTTACTTCTTTTATATCAACCGTATACAAGCGTTGACTTTTTTCGCCGGCGGTGATACAATCGGTTTCACGGGAGGATTATTATGAAAATAACTTATATCGGCCAGGCCGGACTTCTGTTCGAGAAGAACGGATTCAAGTTTTTTATCGATCCGTATCTTTCGGATTACGTAGAAAAGTTCGAGCCGCGCAACTACCGTCGTCAGCCGGTAGACGAGTCGCTGTTCGACGTCCGTCCTGACCTTATGATATTCACGCACGACCATATCGACCATTACGATCCCGAGACCGCTTCGCGCTTTATCACGAAGGAATCGAAGATCACGGTGCTCGGTCCGACGTCGGTGATGAAGCTGGCAAAGATCCCCGAAACATGCAACAATTTCGTTCAGTTCAACGCCGGAACGACCTGGACCGAGGGAGGGATATCCTTCACCGCGGTCCCCGCCGAGCACAGCGACCCGTACGCCGTCGGAGTGATCGTCGACGACGGGGAGCGAAAGTATTACGTCACCGGAGACACGCTTTACAGCGAGCGGATCTTTCCGTCGATACCCGGGGATATTTTCGCGCTCTTTCTGCCGGTCAACGGAGTCGGAAACAATATGAATATGACCGACGCCGCCGCCTTCTCGCGGCGCGTCGGAGCGAAATATACCGTTCCTTTCCATATCGGGATGTTCGACGAACTTACCGCCGACGCCTTCGAGTGCGAGGGGAAGGTTATACCCGAGATCTACAAGGAGATAAAGTTTTGAAAGTCACCGACGTCAAATGCATTATTACCGACTGCTTCAGGACCAACTGGGCCTTCGTTAAGGTTTACACAGACGAGGGGATAGACGGAGTCGGCGAGGCCACTCTCGAATACAAGGAAAAGGCGCTCGCGGGAGCCGTAGAGCACATCAGGGATTATCTTATAGGCAAGGATCCTACGAGGATCGAGGAGCATTTTCAGACGGTTTACCGCGACGCCTACTGGCGCGGGGGACCTGTGCTCATGTCGGCGCTCTCGGCGGTCGAAATCGCCCTCTGGGACATACTCGGCAAGTCGCTCGGCGTGCCTGTGTACAAGCTTCTCGGCGGGAAGATGCGGGACAGCGTACGCATTTACGCCAACGGCTGGTTCGCCGGCGCGACGAAGCCCGACGAGTTTGCGGCCAAAGCAAAGATCGCGAGGGAACGCGGCCT
>JAGDAM010000265.1 GCA_017959485.1 Clostridia bacterium | reverse complement strand
TGAGAAGGCGCGGAGAAACTGGATGTTTCTCAAGCATTCAGACGCTACGTCAACGTGGCTTTGCCCCGTTGCCGCGGCAGGCACAAAAAGGGCCGACAGGATGCGTACGATAAATGGTGCGCTGTTGCCCCTACAGGCGCAGAAAGAGCCGTCAAGACGTGTGCGTCGAATTGTGCGGTTTTGCCTTAATTATAATACAAAAATAAAATCTTGTCAACATTAAAGAAAAAGCTTGACGGATTCACCCGGAAGTGGTATAATGTTGAACAGGTGCGGGAAAAAACTGATCCCGTCTCCTTACCGCGCTTTATGCGGCGCGGTCTTACGTCCATAAGGAGGAAAAAATGGATAGCACGAAAAAGAAAAACGCCTACGAACTTCTTTTCGTAACCGACGTTTCGGGTCTCGCCGAAGAGACCGAGGCGACGGTTGCCAAGTTCGTGGGTCTCGTCGAGGCAAACGGCGAGATCATCGACAAGGTCGAATGGGGCAGACGCCGTCTGGAATACCCCATCAACGACAAAAAGGAAGGTTATTACACCGTAGTGACCTTCAGGGCGGAGCCGGAATTCCCGGCGGAACTCGAAAGACTTCTCGGAATCGACGAAAAGGTCATGCGTCTGCTCATTCTCAAACTCGACGAGGAAGTCGCCGAGAAAGTCGCGCGCCGCGCCGCCGACAGAGTAGCCGAAGCAGCCGCGAGAGCCGAAGCGGAAGCCCAGGCCGAAGCAGCCGCCGAAGCTGCGGAAGTAGCCGAAGCGCCTGAAGCCGGAGAGGAAACTCCCGCCGAAGCCGAAGAGACAAAGACAGAAGAACCCGCCGAGGAAACCCCCGTATCCGCCGAATAATTACTTAAGAGTGATTTTTCAGAGGTATTATCAATGTCTAATCTCAATCTCAACAAGGTCGTCCTTTGCGGACGGCTTACCAGCGACCCCGAACTGAAGACCACCAACACCCAGCTCTCGGTCGTGTCCTTTACGCTCGCCGTCAACAGACGCACACGCCCCTCGGAGGGCCAGGAAAACCGCCAGACCGATTTCATCAACTGCGTTGCCTGGCGCCAGACGGCTGAGTTCATCACCAAGTACTTCAGGAAGGGTTCGGCTCTCTGCGTCACAGGTTCAATCCAGACGAGGAAGTGGACCGATCAGCAGAACCAGACCCGGTATGCCACCGAAGTCGTCGTCGACGAGGCCATGTTCGTCGACGCAAAGTCCGACTCCCCCTCGCGCGACGGCGCGTTCGGCGGATCGGATTCCTTCTCAACGCCCGGAGCGCAGGAAGCTTTCAACTCGGTCAAAGACAACGAGGAACTTCCCTTCTGACAAAACCGCGGCGATCACTAACAGCTAATTAAGGAGTTTCGTAATGGAAAGACAGCCCGAAAGGGAGCGTGCGCCCCGCGCAGCGCGTCCCGCCCAGCCCAACCGCCGCAGAAGAAAAGTATGCATCTTCTGCGAAGACAAGATCGATTACATCGACTACAAGGATACCGGACGCCTCCGCAAGTTCATCAGCGAACACGGCAAGATTCTTCCCCGCCGCGTCACCGGAACCTGCGCGAAGCATCAGAGAGAGCTTCAGACGGCCATTAAACGCGCCCGTCACGTCGCCCTTCTTCCTTACGTAGGAGAATAATTGTTAAAAACGAACCGTCCCGGACTCTCAGAGAGCCCGGGACGGTTCGTTTTGGCTTTATAATAATCAATAAAAGATCAGCCGGTAAATTCGGAATAGAACCAGATGCTGCGCGGGTCGACGGTCACGCTTTTTCCGGCAAGGTAGTCGAGAACGCTTCCCTTCTTTTCGAAGGCAAATTCCGCCTAGTACGAGTAGAGCGCCTGATATTTGTAACCCGATTTCCGGTCTACCCTGTTGATCCCGTATTTGCCGTCGCCTATCAGCGGATGCCCGATATGGGACAGATGGGCGCGGATCTGATGCGTTCTGCCCGTGTACAGCCGGACTTCGAGCAGACTTTCCTCGCCCGCCTCGGCTATTACCCGGTAACCGGTGACTATCCGGCGGTAGCCCTGCTTCATAACGTCGGAAACCGTGACCGTATTGGTCTTCTCGTCCTTTTTCAGCCAGCCCTCGAGAACCGCCTCTTTCCGGGGCATCCTTCCGTGAACCGCGCAGAGATAGTACTTGTGCACCTCTCCGTTTTTTATCCGTTCGTTCATATCGCGAAGGGCGGCGGCGTTCTTCGCCGCGATTACTATTCCGCCCGTGTTACGGTCGATCCTGTTGCACAGAGCCGGAGAGAACGACTGTTCCGACGCGGGGTCGTATTCGCCCTTCTGAAACAGATACGCGCGCAGATGAAGAAGGAGCGTGTTGTCCTTTGCCGAATCATCCTCGTGGACGAGAACCCCGGGGCGCTTGTTGAGCAGTACGACGTTGCCGTCCTCGTAAACGACGTCGAGTTTGGGAACTATTCTCGAAAGGGCTCCGTCGTCGCGTTCCGGACTTGCGAAAAACTCGTCCTTAATGAAAAGCTGAAGCTCGTCCCCCTCCGAAAGGACGGTACGGGGATCGGCGCGTTTGCCGTTCAGCTTTATTTTTTTAGTCCTGAGATATTTGTACATCAGCGACTGCGGAAGTCCCCTGACGGCTTTCGTCAGAAACTTGTCGCACCGCTGGCCGGCGTCGTTCGCGGCGATAATGATTGTCTTCATAAAACAATGCGGTTCCGGGACCGGCATGCGGTCCCGAAACCATAATAAACAGAGTTTTTTATTTTGTGCCGAAGATTCTGTCGCCTGCGTCGCCGAGTCCGGGAACGATGTAGGCGTGCTCGTTGAGGCATTCGTCCATGGCGGCGACGTAGATGTCGACGTCGGGATGCTCGGCCTGAACCTTCTCGACGCCTTCGGGCGCGCCGACGAGGGCCATGAATCTGATGTTGGTGCATCCGTGCTTCTTGAGCATGGTCAGTGCGTCGCAGGCGCTGCCGCCGGTCGCGAGCATCGGGTCGACGAGAATGACTATTCTGTCTTCGATGTCGGGCGGAAGCTTGCAGTAGTATTCGACGGGTTTATGGGTTTCGGGATCGCGGTAGAGTCCGATGTGTCCGCATTTTGCAACCGGGACAAGACGGAGCAGTCCGTCCACCATGCCGAGGCCGGCGCGGAGGATCGGAACGATCGCGAGCTTTTTGCCCGAGATGGATTTGGCGCGGGTCTTGCAGATCGGGGTTTCAATGGTGATGTCCTCGAGCGGAAGATCTCTCGTCAGCTCGTATCCCATAAGCATGGCGATTTCGTTGAGCAGCTCTCTGAAATCCTTTGAACCGGTCTTCTTGTTTCTCATGATCGAGAGCTTGTGCTGGATCAGGGGGTGGTCGACAACGTGAAGGGTACTCATTTGCAGAACTCCTTTTCGGTTTGATTGAGTATATTATACTCTAATCCGGCCTTTCTTTCAAGACAAAGCCGCAAAAAAGGCGTTTTTTTGTTTACAGTTCGCCGATTTAATGATAAAATTATACAGAAAAAAGAAGCGGGTTTTCGCCAAAATCCCGCGGCTCACCTTCTGCGGATCGGAAATGAAAAGAAAAGTCGGAATCCTGACACTCGGATGCAAAGTCAATCAATATGAAAGCGAGGCGATTGCCGAGGAGTGCGAACGCCTCGGTCTCGCCGTTTCGGACCCGGACGGTCTGTGCGACGTATATATCGTCAACACCTGCACGGTAACCGCCGAAGCCGACCGCAAGTCCTGCCAGATGATAAGAAAACTCGCCGGAAAGAACCCGTCTGCCCCGGTAATCGTCGCGGGCTGCACCGCGCAGCGGGATCCGGGCCGCGTCTCGGCAATTCCCGGCGTCGCCGCCGTTATAGGAAACTCGGGAAAGCTGAGAGCCGCAAAACTGGCGTTCGAACTGACAGGCCGCCCGGAGGGACCGGCGCTCGATCTTGTCACGCTCCCGGATTCGGGCGGTTTCGAGCAGACGTCGCTCTCGGGATTCCCGCGCACCCGGAGATATCTCAAGATCGAAGACGGATGCAACCGCGGCTGCTCCTACTGCGCGATACGCGGAGCACGCGGAAAAGTCAGGTCCAAACTGCCCGGGGACGTAATCCGCGAAGCGGTGTCATTCTGCGAGGCGGGCTGCCGCGAGATCGTGCTGACCGGCATAGAGATCGCCTCGTACGGGGCCGATCTTCCCGGTGCGTCGCTCGCTTCCCTACTCTCCGACCTCGACGCGGCGTGTTCGGGAAGCGGCGTGAGATTCCGCCTGAGTTCGCTCGATCCCTCGGTATTCCTCGGAAACTTTCCGGACAGGATCTCGCGTCTCGGATCGCTCGCGAGGCATTTTCACATCTCGGTTCAGAGCGGAAGCACGGAGGTGCTGCGGGGAATGAGGCGGGGCTACGGCAAAGAACAGCTCGAACGCGCCCTTCGCGCAGCGTCGGGCGTCTTCCCCGGAACTATGCTGAGCGGCGACTTCATCGTCGGCTTCCCCGGAGAGACGGAAGAGAATTTCCTTGAAACTAAAGAGACGCTGGAAAGCCATCCGTTCATCGGAGCCCACGTATTCCCCTTCTCCGCGAGGGCCGGGACCCCGGCAGCGCTTATGAAAAACAGAGTCGGCGAGCAGGACAAGAAAAGACGCTGCGCGGAACTTGCCTCGGCAGCCGCCGCCAAAAAGGAGAAACTGCTCGACGGACTTGCGGGCGAGCGGCTCTCCGTCCTGTTCGAAACGCGCGAAGAAGGCGGGTGGACGGGCCACTCGGACAATTTTGCCGAGGTGCTCTGCGAATGCGACGCCGATCTGCGCGGGCGTGTCTGCGATTGCCTCGTCCTGTCGAGGGAGGGCGCGCGCCTCACCGCCGTATTGATATAACTTATATAACTTATAATATAACTCCATTTTTATTGTTTACACGAAAGAAGGAAACGCTTGTGAATAACCGGAAAAAGGGCGTCGCCGCCGGGTTCAGGACCCGCGGCGCGGAATATCTGGAGAGAGTTTCGGAGGATCTCGGACTCGGACTTAACGCGCCGGCAATGCAGACTTTGCAGAATCTTTATCGGAAAGAAAAAAAAGACCCCACCGTCTCCGAACTGATATTCGACGCCGCAGTCGCCTCCGGCGCCGCAGCAGATCCGGGGCAGACGCTGGTCGGAGAGATCTCCTTTCCCGACGCCGGCATGAAAAAACTGTTCTCCCGGGTCGTGTCGGATTCCGGACTGTCAAAGAAGGATCGTGCCGGCCTGTCGCTCGAACGCCTCGCCGAATACGCCGCCGGGGGTAAAACGCTCCCGCGCGAAGATTATTCTTTTGATATTTCCCGCGCGGATTATCCCGTCTTTCCCGAATCTCCGTCTGCCGAAACCGCCCTTGTGTTCGGAGACGGGTTTGCGGTGAGGGTCGGAAGAAACCTTCCGTCTCAGGCGGGTATTCCGGCCGAAGCCGCGGTGCTGGTGTTCCCGCAGCCCGACTCCGACCCTTACGGTTTTCTCTCTTCCGCCGTACCGTTCGCGGCTGAAGCCGCGGCTTCGGGAACCTGCAGGACGGTCCCCTGCGGGAGGAGAGGACTGGTCTTCGATCTTTTCCGCGCCTGCGGAAGCTTCACTCTTCATACCCGGGAGCTTCCGGGCGAACCCGAGTATCCCGAAGCGGCTCTCGCCTCTTTCGCTCCCGCCTTCCTGATCGTCTGCCGCTCGCGCGACGCGGTCGGATGGATAAAAACAGCCGTTGAGCGCGGCTTCAGAGCGAGACAGGTCGCGTCCTCCTTCCGGGAGCCGGACGTTTTTGCCGCGAATACTCCCGACGGACTCATCAAAATCAGAAGAGAGCACCTGCTCTCGACGATGCTTTTCGCCCGCGGATCGGAGAAAGCGGTTCTTCCGGTGATATCAGCCGGAGAAAAGACCCCGCTTGCATCGGACGCCGCCGTCCGCGCCGAAGCCGTACGTCTCGGCGGAAATCTTATCGCCTCCGCCGACGCCGCCCTCGGGACAGGAAAGCTTTACGCGGTCTGCGGCCGGATCGGACGCGACGGAGTGGCGCCCGGACTCATTCTCGCCCTCGACAGAGCGAGAAGGAAACATTCGCCGAGAGTCGCCTGCTCGGCTTTCTTCCCCGCCCCGGACGGCGTGACCTCGTGTACCGTTTTTTCATTCTCGCCCGACTCTCCGCTCTGCGAACGCGCGGATCCGCCGGTTCTCGGCGCGTACGGATACGCCGACCGCGAGCCGGAGAGTGAGATCGCCCTGCCCGACCTGTCCGGACTTCCGGGACGGGGCAGGATATACAAAAGCACGGCTGAACTGTGCGGAGAAACCCCTCTGCTCGAGGTATATCCAGAACTTCAGGCGCGAATACTCTGCAAACTTGAAATGTTCAATCCGGCGGGCAGTTCCAAAGACCGCGCCGCGCTGAACATCATAAAGCGCGCCGCGGAATCGGGCAAGCTGTCCCCCGGTTCGATGATCATCGAGGCGACGAGCGGCAACACGGGTATAGGGCTCGCCGCGTACGGGGTCCCCATGGGTTACAGGGTTACGATAGTTATGCCGGACGGCATGAGCCGCGAGCGGATTGACCTGATGCGCGCGTACGGCGCCGAAGTCGTTCTGACTCCCGGCGCTCTCGGCATGAGCGGAGCGGCCGCGGAGGCCGAAAGGATTGCCTCGGAGAATCCCGGCTCCTTTATCGCGTCGCAGTTTTCAAATCCCGCGAATCCCGAGGCGCATGAGACCGGAACCGGGCCCGAACTGATGAGGGACACCGGCGGGCGGATCGATATACTCGTCGCCGGTATCGGCACCGGAGGAACGCTCTGCGGCGCGGGGCGTTATCTGAAACGAGTCGTTCCCGGCGTGCGCGTTATCGGATGCGAACCGGCGTCCTCGCCGCTGATAAGCGGCGGAAGAGCCGGAAAGCACGCGATACAGGGCATAGGAGCCGACTTCATTCCCGAAAACTTCGATCGGTCGGTCGTCGACGGCGTGATTACCGTGTCGGATGAAGAGGCCGTATCCGCCGCCGCCCGGTTTGCAGCCGACTACGGTCTGCTTGTCGGGATCTCTTCGGGAGCCGCTCTCGCGGCTGCGAAAAAACTCGCATCAGAACCGGAAAACGCCGGAAAAACCGTCGTCGCGGTGCTTCCGGACACCGGCGAGCACTATATATCTACCGGATTGTTCGAAAAGAAATAGCCGGCAATCCGCATACGCCTGCGGCGCGGAATTGCCGGTTGCCGTCCCCTCAGGGAGAATACGGCGCTCCGCGGCGCGGTCAGAATTCCAAGACCGCGCCGCGGAGCAGTATTATTAGGACGTCTCCGTTTTCAGAAACAGCAGCTTCCCGGTGTCGAAAAGCCGTCCGCTTCCCGCGCAGAGAACGCCTACGCGGTGAGACGCGAGAAAAGCGGTTATTCTTTCGTGATCCGGGTGCGCCGAAAGGTCTCAGGAGAAGACGACCGTATCCCCGCACAAACCGCAGCAGCCGCCGAAGAATCCGCCTCCGGTTTCCGGAGTGTCGAATCCGGGCAGCGATACCGACCCCCGGGAAACGAGCAGAAGATCTTTATCCGAAGCTTTTCCGAAGGCCCTCGCGATACCCGTGTCGTCGGTTATCAGCGATCCGTCGGGCAGAGGAAGGCAGGAACATGCGGAGTAGCCCTGTCTGACTCCGAGCACCGAAAGCCCCTCCGCCTCCGCCGCCCGCAGCAGAGCCGGGTCGCAGGAGTCTGTGCGGCAGATAAAAAACGAGCCGCAAACGCATCCGCAGAGTCCGGAGTCCGCGGGATAATCACCCGACGGCTCGCGTTCCGCGAGAATCACGCGCTTCCCCGCGCGGATCAGCGAACCGGTGATTTCGGAACAGCCCGCAAGTCCGGGGCGTACTAAGGCGGAGCCGCCGACGACGCAGACCGAAAGATCGGTGTGGCGTCCGACCGTCCGGTCGACCGCGGGGTTGACCTGCATCCGAATGACGCGGAACCCCCGGCTCAGAAGACCGGACAGGCAGTCGTCGGGCAGATCGCCGCAAATCAGGGTAAAAAAATCGGGGCTGTCAAAAGACAGCCCTTGATTTTTATGCTCAGGCATCCTGCTGCTTTTTCATGGTGCGCAGGCAACGCGCACAGATACTGACAGTTCTTACCGTTCCGTTATCGATAACTCTGACCTTGCGGATATTCGGCTTCCAGGTCCTGTTGGTTTTGCGGTTCGAATGGGAGACGGCATTGCCGAAAACCATGCCTTTACCGCACACGGCACACTTAGCCATGGCTGACACCTCCTCTTGGTTTATGACGGAAAAAAGCGCATTTTTCAGCTTTTTCACAGCAACGGACAATATTATACCACTTTCGATAAAAAAAATCAAGCTTTTATTTTAAAAATATTATTTTTGGCCGCTTTTTATCAAGGTTTTTTTCGTTTCCGCCGCGGGTGTCGGCACGGTGGGTCACGCGTTTTCCCGATCCGTCCCGGCCGGCCAAAAAAAACTTGACCGGCGCTGATATATGTAGTATAATTATTATAAATAATTTTACGCGTGGGGGCGGGCGGCAGTCCATGAAATTCAATTTCAGCGTGAAGAAAATATTGGTGATATTACTCGTTCTTGTTGTTCTCTTTATTC
Organism: Clostridia bacterium; assembly: GCA_017959485.1. The sequence continues at coordinate 11,989 of JAGDAM010000265.1, read as the reverse complement.
CGACGTACATAGCGATCGGAAGCTGGCGCGCCAAGGCGGGACGTCCGGTGATACCTGGCGGGACCTCTTCCAGGACCCGTCTTGAAGTCACGACCCCCGCCGCGACCTACAGGGCCACCGCGGAAGAGGATCCGGACGGATTGTGGAAGACGCTTGAGACGGCCAGAAAGAACGCGTCGTCGATTTCGTCAATCCCGGATTCGGCGGTGTCCGAGTCGCTTCTCGCAGTTTATATTACCGACAAATACGAGACCGACGCGTCCGGGGAGGAAGTCCTCTCGGGAACCGAGCAGACTCAGTTTATATTCTACTTCAGCACCGACTATTCCGCCTGCTATTTCAAGGATCCGTCCGGCAATCAGTTCCGCATCCGCGACAACGACGCCAAGGAGTTTTTGGCGCTCGACGCCTCCGCCTACCTGTTCAAGGGAGGAACGGCTCCGGTCCTTACCGTCGCCGGAACCGCGGTAGAACCGGCCTCCATGAAATGGAACTATCTCGCTGCAGGCAACACCTACAGGCAGATAGAGAAAACCTCGGATGAAAAGAAAGTCCTGACCTCCGCCAGCGGCGGTAAGGTCGATCTGCAGTTCTCCGAAGCCCCGACCTCCTGCATCATCCGCATCTACAACGGTTCCGCCGTTTATTATGACGGCTCCTACCTCGGCAACCCGCCCCTCTCGTTCACACGCAACACCAAGGTCGAATACGTTCTGAAAGCGACCTGGTCTTCGTCCGAAGCCGGAAACGGAAAGCCCTACGGCGAGGCGTCCTACTCGTTTGAAATCGATGTCAGAGCTCCAGTCGTATTCGCGATCGGAAGCGAGAGCATACGGCTCGGCGATTTCACCGTTCTCGCCGCCTTTAACGCGACCGATCCTTCGGAAATAGGATTCTCCTCTACTCCGACTCTTCCCTGCACTCCGGTATTCTACCGCACCGATGACAACACCTGCATGGCTCTCTTGCCGGTAAGCTACGGATCCGCGGCCGGCACTTACGCGATAACGCTGTCGGCGGGCGAGGAACGCAGAACCCTTATGCTGGAGGTCAGGGACTGGCTGTACGGATACAAGGCGACGACTTACGACGTCTCGAAGGCGATGATAGACGCCATCTACACGAAAGACAACCTCGACGCGCTGAAAAAGCTTGAAAACGAGATAACCGCCGCGGCGACCTCGAACGCGGTCTTCTCGGGAGTTTTCCAGGGCTACCAGATTAAAGACATATTGCTCGGAATAGGCCGAAGCGTCAAACTCACCAATGATTCGCAAAACCCGCAAAGAAGTTTCGAACATTCGGGAGTCGACGTCAAGGCGACCGCGGGAACCGCGGTCAAGGCGATGAACACTGGAACGGTTTGCGCCGCGGGCAAGAACGAAATTCTCGGCAACTACGTGGTGATCGACCACGGTATCGGCCTTCTCAGCTGGTACGCTCATCTCGGAGACGTATCGGTGTCCAAGGGCGACTCGGTCGCGGCGGGGCAGACGATCGCATACGCCGGAAGCAGCGGCTTTACCAAGCCCGACAGGATCCACGTCGGCTTCTCGGTCGCCGGAATCAGCGTCGCTCCCTACGGCCTGTGGGAAAAAGAAGTCAAATTCCCGGTCTTCACAAATTGACGTAAAACGAACGCGGGACCGCCGCAGCGATCCCGCGTTTCCAGACTATTGCGACGCGGTCACTGTCTGACCGCCTCCTCGATCAGTTTCTCGAATTTCGAGAGCACGAGCTTGTGTCCCTCAAGATTCAGATGGCTGACGTCGGTCGCGGCAAGACTGTAGCTCTTTCTGAAAGCCGCGTCGGTCATATCGACGCCCGATACCGCCGGGTCGCACGCTTTGATGCAATAGATCCCGTTTGCCTCGCAGTAGCTGATCATCGCCTGCGAATAGTCGGAGACCGAAAGCCCTATGTCGTTTGTTCCCTTTACTTTCCAGGGCGTGACGCAGATGATCACCGCGGCCGGGTATTTTGCCCGAAGCGCCTTTACCGTCGCGTCGATCGCGCCGTAGAAGGTTTTGGTCGAAGTGTCGCCGAGGTTCCCTATCGGGCACGCTACGTTATAATCGTTCTTGCCTCCCTCGAAAAGGATGATATCCGCCTGAACCGACGACATCGCGGATACTCTGTCGCACATCGGATACTTATCCGTGACGTAGTTTGAAATCGTCGATCCGTTTCTCCCGTAGTTTATAAAGTTCATCGAATATTTCGCCGCGAGAATCGCCGGCCAAACGTAGTCGGGATTGATTCCGTTACCGGCAAAATAGCTGTCTCCTATCGCGTATATCGTCTTTCCGATCAGCGCCGAGTCTCCGGCGAGCGCCTTCTGCGCCTCGACGTATTCGGCAAACGCGACCGCGTTGCCCGCGGTTCTGACCATCGTTCCCGTCTCTCCGGTGAACTTGACGGTCACAGCGGGATATTTCGCCGGTTTGAAGTCGGCAGTCTCGCCGGATCTGTAACCGAGCCGGATTATCTCGCCGTCCAGCGACGAGACGTATGAGTAGTGCTGAACGCCGCCCGTATAGGTCGCGACGTCCGAGTCGTTGTTTCCCGATCCGGTGTAATTCGCGCCGTCGCGGTCGATAACGTACTTCCCGTTAGTCTCGCTCCAGGTCGATACGACCAGAGCCGACCCCGACGCGAACGCGGTATCGCCGTTCGAATTCGAGTTGTCGTCGATAAAGCTAATCCTCGTCCCCGCCTTTTTTATGACGATCGGCTCGGATATCGAGTAGTATTTGCCGGTCGGGTTCAGCCGGTAGGCGTACGACGAGTGTGATTCGGATCCCACGTATCCGTAAGACCAGGATACTTCGATCGTATGCTCTTTGCCGTCGTAAAGCGACGGATCCCCTCCCGGGCGGGCGTCGGTTTCAACAGGTTCCGTCTCAACCGCCGTCGAAGAGGCGTCGTCGGTCCCGCCGCCTGAAGTCTGTTCGGACCCGGTGACGTCGGGAGCGGATGTTACTCCGGGATTTTCGGTAGCGTCCGGAACCGTGGTGACGTCCGGAGAGACGTCACGTCCGCATGAAACCGCCGCGGACAGCGCGAGCAGCGAGGCGATCAGCGCCGCGCATACGCGCAGCGCAATACGGAGCCCGTTATTTTTTCTCATTGTGGTCTCCTTTCGGCAACCCGCCGCCGGACGTCCGGCAGACGGTGAAAAGCGATTTTTATTTATTATATCACATTCATTCACGACAGTCAAAACCGTTTTTACCGTTTTTACCGTTTTTTGTTTTTTGATTTTTATTTTTCCGGAGAAATACATGATAGTAGCACTCGAAGAAGCAAGATACAAACTTATCGGCATGCGCCCTCAGATCGTCGAACTCGGCAGCGCGCTGCGCATCGAAGAACTGAAAAAGGAGCTTCCCGCACTCGAAGAACAGACGATGCAGGCGGATTTCTGGGCGGATCCCGCGAAATCATCCGCCGTTCTTCAGCAGATTAAACAGTCAAAGGCAACGATCGCCGACTACGACGCGCTCTGTGCGCGTCTTGAGGACGCCATCGCGCTCGCCGACCTCGCGATTGAGGAAAACGACGAATCGACCGTCCCCGAAGTCGAGGCGGAACTCACCGCGATAACCGCGCAGGAGGAAAAGGAAAGAATTTCGGTACTCCTTTCGGGCGAGTACGACCGCAACAACGCAATCATCTCCTTCCACCCCGGGGCGGGAGGTACCGAGGCGCACGACTGGGCGCTTATGCTCTACCGCATGATTACGAGATACTGCGAACGCGCCGGATTCAAGGTCAAACTGACCGACTGGCTCGACGGAGAGGAAGCCGGAATCAAAAGCGCGACGATTTTCGTCGAAGGCATAAACGCGTACGGATATCTCAAGAGCGAGAACGGAGTGCACCGGCTGGTCCGCGTGTCTCCATTCGACGCGCAGGGACGCAGGCACACCTCCTTTGCCTCGATAGAAGTCATGCCCGAATTCGACAAACTCGACGAAATAGTCATCCGCGACGAGGATTACGACTTTATCCCCTTCCACTCGAGCGGAGCCGGCGGGCAGAACATCAACAAGGTTTCCTCAGCCGTACGTCTGGTCCACCACGCCACCGGCATCGTAGTCACCTGCCAGACCGAGCGCTCACAGCTTCAGAACAAGGAGACGGCTATGAAGATGCTCAAATCCAAGCTTATGGAGATAAAGATCAGGGAGCGTCTGGACACCATCGAGGAAATTCAGGGCAACAAGACGACCATCGAGTGGGGCAACCAGATCAGGTCCTACGTCTTTATGCCCTATACTCTCGTCAAGGACAACCGGACCGGCTACGAGACCGGAAACATCACGGCCGTTATGGACGGTGAACTTGACGGATTCGTCAACGCCTATCTGAAATACGTTTCGCGTCAGCAGTGAGCGTCGCAAAAGGAGCAAAGCAATGTTTAAAAAAAGAAAAAAGAGCTGTTTTTCGAGAATCCTGTCACTTTTCTTCGCCGGCGCGGGTTTTCTTGCGGCTCTTACCGTTTCGTCCGGTCTGAAGCAGCTGCGCAAAAAAAGACGCAAAAAGTTAAAACTGTTATTCTGGAATCTGATCGTTCTCTCGATCGCCGTTCCCCTGACGTCTCTGATAGCGCATTGCGTCCGCGAGTCGCTTGAAAAACTGCGCGAGGCAAACCGTCAGAGAGACCAAAGACGCGGTTTTTCAGCCGTATTCTCAAAAAAGGAAGGCGAAAAAGAAGCGTCCGGTGCCTCAGGCAGTCCCGAGGCCGTTCCGATCTCCGGAATACCCAAAGACGAGGAAGCCACCGAGTTCGATCTCGGATAAACTTATAATGTTATTTCGTACCAAACGAAAGGAAAAAACGCCATGCCGCAAAGCAAGAAATCCAAGATAATCCGGCTATGCATCTGTGCCGGACTGCTCGCGATCCTTATCCCGGTCGGATTCCTCACGGGTCTGCTCAACGCCAACAGTTTCGGCAACGTCACGGTCAATCTGTCCAACCTCTTCAAACTTCTCATTATGATAGCCGGAGTGCTCTGCGCCGAGACGCTGTTGATCTTCATCATCGGCGCGATCAAGGTTGAAAACCACAGAGTCCGCTCGGTCCTCTCAATCATCTCGAGCGTTCTCAAGTACGTCTCCGCGACGGTTATCATCTGCTGGGGTCTCTCGATTATCGGAGTCAACGTTTCGACCATCGTCGCGAGTCTCGGAATCGTCGCCCTCATCCTCGGCTTCTCGGCGGAAAGCTTAATCGAGGACATGGTTACCGGCGCGTTTATGGTGTTTGAGAACCAGTACAATGTCGGCGACATAGTCGAAGTCAGCGGCTTCCGCGGAACCGTCACGAATATCGGCCTGCGCACCACCTGCCTGACCGATCCGGGCGGAAACGTCAAGATTGTCAACAACTCTTCGATGAAAAACATACTCAACCGTTCCGACAAGCCCTCACGCAGCGCCTGCGAGATAGCCGTGCCCTACGGCACCGATTTCCGCAAGCTCGAATCGGAAATTCCCGGGCTCGTTCAGCGGATATTCGAAGCACATCCCGACGTTATGAAGGCCCCTCCAGTCTATCTCGGAATCAACGAACTGGCCGACAGCGGCGTGATACTCAAATTCGTCGTCGAAGTCGACGAGAGCAACATCTTCTCGGGCAGCCGCATACTGAATCACGATCTGCTTCTCGGATTCAAGGACCTCGGAGTCGAGTGCCCCTTCCCGCAGGTCGACGTTCACAACATCCCCGTGTCTTAATCCGCCGCCCGCTTTACCACTATTATCTGAACAATGAAGCACTTTCAGGATGAATACGGCACTCCCCGTGAGATGACGGATATTCTTCCGCCCGAAGACCTGCCGGTCCGCGAGTTCAACGATGCTTCGGAGGACCATCCGCCGCTGGAGCAGGACGTCGGCGTCGCCTACCGTCCCGCAGCGATTCCTTCAGAGGAGTTTGCCGAGGAAGCCGCCAAGCGTCAGCGGAGGCAGCGGCTGAAGGACTATCTCTTAAAGCCGCTTTTGGCGGTTTCGGTCGCTGTGACCGCCTTTGCGGGAGCCGTCGGTCTCGATATGCTCGGATACGACATTTTCACTTCGGAATCGGGAGACTCCTTCCTCGAGGAGGTCCTAAGAGGCGAGTTCTTCCACGGAGACAAGGATCAGTGGTCTTCCGAGAGCGACCACTATATAGACGGATTCGATCAGCCGCAATATCCGACCGCCTCAAAGGCGGTAAGGTCCTTCCCGCAGCTTGACAACCTTGATCCCGATTTCGACGGCACATACGCCTGGGGCGGAATGGGAAGCGAGGCATACGTCAGGGTGGGCTCCGACGACAGTGCCGACTGGCAGTATCTGTACGCCGGAAGCTACTGGCGGGATTACGAGGGAGCCGAAGACTTCACCGGCACGGGAGCCGTTTACGACAAAGACACCAACACCCTCACTTTGACCGACTTTTCCTGCGGCGCCCTCGACGTCAATATGATGGGCAACGGATTTAAAATCGAGCTCGTCGGAGAAAACACCTTAGGACAGATCGTCGTCTGGGGAGCCGGGTACGGCGGAAGCGTCACGTTCACCGGCAGAGGATCGCTTACCGTCGAGGCGGAGGATAATATCGCGCTTCTTCTCGAATGCGAGGGAGCCGCGTCCTGCCTTATGGTTGACAGCGGAGTGAAAAAGATTGAACTTCACTCCTACAGACAGGCGCTGCTTGTAAGAGGGACCGCCCTCGATCAGGGAATATACTTTAAGCGCCGGCTAAGCATGACCGGAGGCAACGTCGTGACCGAGGTCTCGGAGTATACCGTCTATGACGAGGAGTCGGGCGAAGAAAAAGAACTGCTCGACGCATTTGCCGCCTGTCCGGAATGGTATGAATACGACGAGCCGGTCGGACAGGAACCGGCGAGAAAAATCGTATTTCAAAAGTAACCGAAAGGAGAACAGCTATGTTTTTTTATTCAACTAATTTGGATGATTTCGGAGCAGCTATTCTGACCGGATACATCATAGGAGTGATCATAGGCACGATCGCTCTCTTCTTCCTGGCCATAATCCCCTCGAGGATCGCCGGGAACAAGGGTTACAGCCGCGTGGGCTTCTACTGGTTCGGAGTCGGCGCTTTCCTGCCCGCGCTGATCGTTTCGCTATGCCTCCGCGACAGAAACTCCGCACCGAAGCAGGAGGGACCCGCGTACACCGCTCCTCCGGAGAACTGAACCGGAAGCGCAACTGTCTATATTTTTCGCCGGGCGGAAGAAATCCGCCCGGCGAAAAATATATATAAACAAGGTACGTAACGGAAGAATCAGTTCCCCGGATCGGTTATTATCACCTTCTCGTTAGACGGAACGAGTCCGAGCAGCTCACGGGCGAATTTTCGCACGTAATGCTCGTCGATGGGTGAATTGATATAATAATTCAGTTCGTCTATCTTCTCTTCCTCGGCGGCAATCTTCGCCTTCAGTTCCCGCGTGCGCTCCGCGAGCTTCGCGTACTCCATAATCATAACCACGGTGCGGATGATCAGGATGATCACGATGATAAGGAGCGCCAGCTTGACGAAAAACGACGCCTTGCCGAAAACCCCGCGGCGGGACTTTTGTTCCCTGCCGGCAAACAGACGTGCCATTTTCTTCCTCCCGGGACCCCGTCACTCCTGCGAGATGATCTCGTAGAGCGACGCCGAGTCCTCTTTTTTTACCGTCGGTGCGACCGACGTGACCCGCACGGTCAGGGATCTCTTCCCGAACGCGACGGTTATCACGTCTCCCGTTTTTACCTCGTACGACGCCTTTGCGGTTCTGCCGTTTACCGTGACGTGCTCGCCGTCGCAGGCGTCGTTGGCGACCGTGCGTCTTTTTATTATCCTCGCGACTTTAAGATATTTGTCAAGTCTCATTGGGGTTTACCTCAAATGAATTCACGGTAGATCGAATCGGGAGCCAGCCATTTGCGGTCGATGACAGGCACTCCCGCCACGGCGTCGGCGATGGCGCGGGCGTCGAAAGCGTATGGGCTGTCGGGATCCATTGCCTCGAAAACCTTCAGAAGATAGGGCTTCAGCATAGGAATGTCGAAATCCATCATCGAGTCGACGTGGTAATCGGTCCATCCGGAATAGGGATAAATGTTTACGTTTTCGTTTTCCCGGACCGACGGCCAGAGTTTGAAGGTGGTGTCGGCGCTTGCTCCGCGGCGGCTGAAATCGCGCACAAGACGCCGGATCAGCCGGATGTAGTCGCGGTTGAATATCCTGTCGCCGATTCGGATGCTCCGCATAACCGTAATGAAGATCGACGCGTGAGGCATATTTTTGAAAAGCGACGCGACCTCCGGATAGAGCGCCTGTATCCCCTCGAAAAGGAAGACGTCGCCCGGATCGACCTCGACGCGGCGGAAACCGGAGCGGTTGCCGGTGTTGAAATCGAACTCGGGCAGATAGGTCTCGCGCTTGCCGTTCACCAGAAGGTCGTTGACCGTCATCGAAAGCAGGTCGGTGTCGATGGTCCCGGGAGAGTCGAAATCTATCTTGCCCGTCTCGCTGCGGGCGAGAAGATAGGCGCGGTTGAAATAGTAGTCGTCAAGCGAAATGACGTGTACCCGGCAGCCGCGGTTCTCGAGCTGCCTGATTATCATGGAAGCCGCCGTAGTCTTGCCCGAGCAGGTCGGTCCGCAGAGCGATATCGCGCGGATGGCGCCCTCTTTTTCGCCTTTCGCTATTATGTCGTCGGCAAGTCGGCAGAGAGTCCCGGCAAAGCGCTCGTCAGCCGCGGTGACTATCCTTCTTCCCTCCTCTTCGTCTATCTCGGCGGGAAGAGTGCGTATCGGGTTCTTATCTTTGATAATCACTGTAAAGCCCTCTCATCTGTTCGATCATATCGTCGCAGTTTCCGCGGTCAAGATACTCATACGGATATTTTGAATTGAATATCCGCCTGATCACGGCGGTCTGTCCCTCCTTTTCGGGAAGGCGGACGAATTTGGAGACCGCTCCCGCGCCTACCGCGAGGATGGTGTGCAGTTCTTCCATCATATAAATATTGTATCTTCCCTCGTGCCCCGGAAGCGAGAATCCGACGTTTTCAAAGTTGCCGACGGTGTTCTTCTGCCGGTACATATAGTACGGTATATAACCCGCCTGGCGCATTTTGATCTGCGAGTAGTCGACGCACTTTCCGGCGTCGCCTCCCCTCATGGAATAAATGTCGTCGCGGGCCTTGAGTTCGGCGGAGCGTTTCACGCAGAAGGTGTGGACGGTCACGTTCTCGGGGCGGAGCGCCAGTATTCCGTCGACCGACGCGGAAAACTTTCTGAAATCGTCACCCGGAAGTCCCGCGATGGGATCGGTGTTTATCGTCCCGAATCCGGCCTCTCTCGCGAGTGAAAAAGCGCGGTAGAAGTCGTCGACGGTGTGATGCCTGCCTATGCCCGCCATAACCTCGTCCGAGAGGGTCTGGGGATTTACGCTGATTCTGTCGACGCCGAATTCGCGCAATACCGCGAGTTTCTCGGCGGTGATTGTGTCGGGGCGTCCCGATTCGTAGGTGTATTCTTCGGGAACTCGCCCGTCAAGCCCCTCGGCCACCGTCGAAAGCAGCCGCCGGATAAGCTCCGGCTCGAGTATCGTCGGGGTTCCGCCACCGAAATAGACCGTGCGGATATTCAGTCCGAATTCGCGTGCGAGCGCGAAGACGCGCTTCATATCGACTATGACCCGGTCGACGTAATCCGGGATCAGAGTTAGAAATCTTTTGGAAGTATAAGAAACGAACGAGCAGTAACTGCACCTCGAGGGGCAGAAAGGAATCGATACGTAGAGACTGCAGTCGAGCGGCGACAAGTCTGCGGTCAGTTTCCTTTCGTTATTCGCGACCTCGACGGCGAGAGCCGCTTTTTTCGCGAACAGTCCGTAATCGGCGGTCAAAATCTTTTTGACCCGGGTGCGGCTGACTCCCTTCGACAGCATCTCGGTCGCCACCTTTGACGGGCGCACCCCCGTGAGTACGCCCCAGGAAGGCCGGTACTCCAAGAGATCCCCGAGCGCCGAGAGAACCGCGTCGCCGACGGCCAGCTTGCGCGTCCGCTCGTCGGTCTCTTCCGCTTCGCGCTTTCTGCTCTTCTCGCAGAAGGCGGTCCTGCCCCTGTATGAAACCGAGCACTCCGCGGTATAACCGCAGTCGTCGGGCGACAGTTTCAGCGACAGTTCGGGGACGTCCGGCCCCGGCTCCTCTCCTACCGGGAAGGATGATCCCGGGAAGAATATCATACAGAGCGTCTGAACGTAATACCTGTTGATATTGCCGTCAATATGCAGTATCATGTCAGATGAACCCCCTGTCGACCGATTTCACGTATCTGATCGATTTCAGACGCGAAACTATTGAATAAAAATGCTCGGTGTTTTTGCACGCGACCTTGAAGGAGACGATCGTAGTTCCGTCAGGCCGGTTCTGCGAGTTGAAATTGAGAACGGAAACCCTCATCTCGTAAAGAGCGGCGGTCAGATCCGCCATCAGCGAGAGACGGTTTTCGGCGACGACCCTTATCGACGACTCGAATACGTCGCCGTTTCTCGAAGAGATGGTCCCTTCCCATTCCGCGCTGACGAGCCGTGCCGCCTTTTCAGGCGACTCGGAGTATTTTTTAACGTTCGGACAGTCTTCCTTGTGGATCGATATGCCGAACCCCTGAGTAATGAAGCCGACGATCCGGTCTCCGGGCAGGGGGCTGCAGCATTTCGCGAATTTGACGGCGCAGCCGCTCTCTCCGTCGACGACGACCCCGCTGTTCGTCCGGATCTTTCCGGGATTGCGAACAGGTCTGAACTCGTGCTCGGTCTGCTGCGTATCGGCGGGACGGACGGTGCGGTCGAACTCGTCGCGCAGGCGCGAGGAGATCTTGGTCATCGAGATTCCGCCGTAGCCGATGGTGTTGAACAGATCGTCGGTTCCGTTAAAGCCGTTGCGCTGAGCCACCGTATCGCAGATCTGGTCGAACTGAGCGTCGGTATAGGAGCATCCGAATCCCCGGAAGAGCTGCTCCACCAGCGAGCGTCCGAGCTGGATGTTGTCGGCTCTCTTCTCCTTCTTGAACCAGGTCCGGATCTTGGTCCTCGCCTCGCTGGTACGGACGATGTTGAGCCAGTCGCGGCTCGGACCGCGGGAGGATGAAGAGGTGATTATCTCGACGATCTCCCCGTTCTGCGGAACGCGGTCTATCGGGACGATCATTCCGTTGATCTTGGCGCCGACCATCTTGTTGCCGACGGCGGAATGGATCGCGTAGGCAAAATCGATAACGGTCGCCCCGTAGGGCAGCGCGATAACGTCTCCCTTAGGAGTGAAGACGTAGGTCTCGTCGTGAAAAACGTCGGTCTTGATGGCCGCCATGAACTCGTCGGGGTCGCGGGTTGCGTCCTCGGTCTCGATCAGACGCGCAATCCAGTCGAGCTTGCGGTCGATATCCGGATCGGCCTTCTCTCCCGACTTGTATTTCCAGTGCGCGGCGATACCGTATTCGGCGACCTCGTGCATTTCGCGGGTTCTTATCTGGACCTCGAAAGGTATTCCGTCGCGGCCGATGACGGTCGTGTGGAGCGAGCGGTACATATTCGGCTTCGGAGTCGATATGTAGTCCTTGAACCTCCCCGGAATCGATTTGAACATCTCGTGAATCAGTCCGAGCGTCGTGTAGCATTCGAGTTCGGTCCCGACGATTATCCGGAGGGCGTAGAAATCGTATATCTCGTCGAAGCTTTTGTTCTGGGTATACATCTTGCGGTAGATGCTGTATACCGTCTTTATTCTTCCCTCGAGCGAGAAATCAATCGAGTTCTCCTTCAGTTTCGCGTTTACGAGCGAACGGATGTGGTCGATGAACTCCTTGTTGTCTCCGTATTTTGTCTCGATATAACGGCTGATTTCGGCGTATCCGATCGGATCGAGATACTGCAGACTGATGTTTTCAAGCTCCTGCTTGACTCTCTGCATAC
>JAGDAM010000264.1 GCA_017959485.1 Clostridia bacterium | reverse complement strand
TAATGATTAATCGCAACGCGGTTTTTTGTCCCGCTTATAACAATTGCCCCGCGGCTTCGGCTATCCGCTCCAGCGCGTCGGCAAGCAAATACAGTTCCTCCGCCGACCCGCCTGCCGACGCGATGCCGTCCGCGGCACGCCGCCGCGACCTTGACAGGCGTCTCGCGTATTCCGCGAGCAGCTGCCCTCCCCGGGAGACGTTTATTTCCCCGAGAAGCGCCGCCTCGGGCGACAGCTCCCGCCGCTTTCCGTCATATTCAGCGGCGATTATCTGATAGATCCGTCCGGACGATCTGACAAGAGCCGAGTCGACTTCAGCGAATCCTGCCGATGAGAGATAATACCGGAGTTCTTCGGGCTTTGTCATCGGCTGAAGGATTAGGCGCACGCCCTGGCGCCGGACGTAATCGGAACGCGAGAGAATATCCCGTATCAGTTCGCCGCCCATGCCGAGAATATAAATATCGTCGGGAGCGAATTCTCCGATTCCGTCGAGACCGTCGCATTTTCGCACCGTTACACGGTCGGAAATTCCCGCCGCGGCTAAGTTGCGGCGCGCGGCAGCCACCGGTCCGTCTCGCAGATCGGTCGCGAGACCGCGGGGCGACAGGCCTTCCTTTATCAAATAAATGGGAAGATACGCGTGGTCGGTTCCCACGTCCGCAAAAGCGCTTCCAGGTCTGCCGAGTCTTGCCGCCTCAAGCAGCCTCGCGTCCGTCTTTCCCGCGTTCATAGAAGTCTCCTTAATATTTCGGTTACACCGCGCGATTTCGCGTGCGCCGTTGCCTTAGAGCAGCGCTCCGCGGGTTCGCCTGCGCTATTGCCTTAAAGAGGCGTCGCGCGTCTCGCCTCTTCCGGTCAGAAAAATCAGTTTGGCGTTTGGAACCAGGATAACGTCTCCGCCGCTGAGCGGACGTCCCTCGTCGCCGATACTCAGCCCGTTGACTTTCGTACCGTTGCGTGACCCGAGATCCCGGATTATATACTCTCCGTTTTCAGTCGTTATCTGTGCGTGGGCTCGGCTGACAAATCCCTCGCCCGACAGGCGAATATCGCACCCGGGGCCTCGTCCGATAACGAACGGCACCCGGTCAATACGGTACAGCCCTCCGCCCTCGATCCTCAGAACCGGAAGCCGGGAAGTTGCCGCCGCGTCGGGCAGCGCCAGTTTTTTTACAAACAGTTTTTTAAGACCCGGGAAAAACCCGCTTCCGCCGCCGGCCGACTCTTCTTTCCCGGAGGGTTCCTCGGGTTCCTCCTCCGGTATCCGCCCGATCATCGCGGCTGTGAACGAGGGATCGGAGGCCGCCGAGGCGACAAGAGAAAGATACCTCGAAGGATTCCCGTCCCTGAATTCTTCGCAGATACCGGCCAGAAGACGTCTCCAGTCGTATCCCGGATTTCCGGCTGAAACCGGAAGCGCGGGAAGACGCACCTCTCCGGTCTCCCGATCAACGAACAGATACTGCCTTTCAAACAGTATCCAGCCGGAGCAGAACAGATACTCGGACGCGGACGCAGCCGCGGCGCAGATTCCGCGCACCGCCGACGCGAAAGCCCGAGGTCCCGCTCCGTAAGCGGTCAGCGGGACTGAGCCGGTTACGTTGAAACTCACGGTGACGCTGTCTCCGTCCCTGAATACTGACGCTCGAAGCAAACCGGGCATGTTTGTCTTCGACAGCATCCTTATACCGACTCCGTCCTCTTCACCCGATTCAAAAGTATATTGCAAATATACCTTTCCGTCAAGATTTTTTTTTGCAAATACGCCGTAACGCTCAGTTTTATCCATCCCTTTCCCTCTCATCCCCTCTGAATCTATCCGAATTTCGCGAGCATCAGGAGAAACAGAAGATTCCCCTTCCTTACGACGCTGCCGCCTCCTGCCGAAAAAACTCCGGCAGAGTCATATTCAAACTCGGTTCTGGGATTGCCGTTTTCGTCTATGAATCCCCAAAGTCCGTCCTTCATAACGGGAGCCATACCGTGACAGAACGAACCGGCTCCTTCGTAGTGCGGTTCGATAACGATAACGCCATCCTTGTCCGCAAACCCCCAGAGCGAGCCGACTTTTACCGCAATCGGTCCCGTGTCCGACGCGGGAAGCTCCGCGCCTTCGTAGCCGGGCCCCTTCTCTGTTCCGGCGGAGTCAAGAAAGAACCATTTGCCGCCCTTCAACGCGACTGCGGTTCCGTACTCGAAGCAGAATCCGTTTTCGTCGGTAAGAATCTCGTCGTACTCAAGAGGGGTCAGACTGTTCATCCGGGTATCGACGAGTCCCCATCTGCCCCCGACGCAGACGGCGGCCGCTCCGCGGCAGAAGGCGCCGGCGTAATCGAATTCCGCTCCCGCGACAATCCGTCCCTTCGCGTCGCAGTACCTGAAAGTTATGCCGTCGCTAACCGGAGCGAGACCGTCCCCGAACGGTCCGGCGTAAACCGTACCTTCCGGAAGAGCGAGCACCCGCTCGCCTTTCTCGTTTACAAAGAAGCTCTCTCCGTCCAGCGATGCCGGGCACAGGCGAGTCTTCGCGTCGTACACGCCCGCAGAATCGAATTCCGCCTGCAGAACGTACGTTCCGTCCGCCGTCATAACACCGAATTTCCCGCCCTTTTCATATACCGCCGACGCACGCTCTTCGGAATAGGCGTGCCAGTCGCCTATCGAATCGGCCCCGGTGTACCGTCTGACGGTAACGTGATCCACCTCGTCACGGATTGACAAGGTTCTTTCACCCGCGGCACCCGCCGAAAACGCCGCGTCGATCACCGTAGAGGCGGCAGGATAATCTCCGGTCGCCGAATAATAATCCGCAAGTTCATCGTAGCCCGCGGTGAAATCGGGGTGATTGGAAATCAGCCGTCTGCAGTCTGAAATAAATGAACTTCTGTCCGCGAGGCGACGATGGCACGCGGCGGCACGCAGCAGCAGCTCCGGGTCAGACGCCCCGCCGGCGTCGTATGCCTCAATATACCTTTCCGCGGCGTCGCGAAAAAGCTTTAACCTCTCACACTCGGCTGCTTCCGCGGCTGCCGCACGCGCGCTATCCGAACGCAATCCGGCCAGAGAGGCCACCGCGAAAGGTCCGAAAAGCGCCAGCATTGCCGACGCTGCGCACAGTACCGCCGCGCGTGCCGGAAGGCATCTTTGATTCTTCCCTTTTCCCGCTCCTGCCCTCTTTCCGGAAGTCACGGTTTCTCTCAGTTTTTGCCAAAAACTCATTCTTTTATTCTCTATCCTCCCGAAAGCGAGAGCAGGTTTCCGACGGCTTTCAGCACGATGCAGACTGCGACCGCGGCAAACAGATAAGGCGCCAGCGGCAGATTCGTCTTCAGATTTCCTTTTTTCCTTGCGATAATGAATATCCCCGCGGCCGAAGTCATTAAAAAACTCACAGCCAGAACCCAGAACAGGGAGGCAAGTCCGGTCCCGGCACCTATGGCGATTATGATTGCGGCGTCTCCGCCTCCGAGTCCGCCGCGCACCGCCGCCATGCCGACCGCGGACACGACGGCTCCGAGGATCACGCCTCCCGCCGACGCGAGCAGCACCTCCTTAAAACTTACGTCCCGACGGCAGACAACCGAAATCGCAAATGCGGACAGCGCGGCCGCTCCGGACAGCGGAAAAGGTATTATCCGCTCCTTTACGTCGAATACAGCCGCACCCGCAGCGAAAATCAGAATAACGGCGAGCGAGATTCCGCCCGTGTCCCGACCGTCTCCCGCGGCGGATAGCAGAATCGACGCTACCGCTGCCGGTAGCGCGAACAGCGGCAGCGCCGCGCCGGAGCGAAAGAGAGAACCGTATCTTTTCCGCAGAACCGCCGCAAGCGCGGCGGACAGCAGGATGCAGACGGCAGACGCCGCCGCGGCTTCAGGCAGACCGGTCATTTCCCTGCGCCTCCGAGCGCCTTGTCGTAGAAAGCCATAGCAATTTTGATTCCTTTCCCTTTCGCCGCCGCGTCGCATATCTTCCGCAAAGTGTCAGAATAATCCTCGGCCTCTTCCGGAAAGACGACCGTCATAAACAAAACGGCTCCAGACTTCACCGCGATTTCGGTGCCTCCGTTTTCGAGTTTGATCGCGTCCCCCTCCGACAGTTTATTAAAGCCCGCCCTGAGCGACGACGCGCGGCTGTTCAGTTCACGCCGGAGGTTCGCCTCACGAATCGTATAATCGAACTGTCCTCCGGAGGATTCGGAGCATTCCGAATAATAAGCGGTAAAAGGGTTCAGAGAGGTTATCAGAGTGTATCTGGCAAACGCGTGAGAGTAAAGACTGAATTTGTATCCGTTTTTGACCGCCTGACCCGGGTTTGACGACTTGTATATTCTGACAATTTCCTTTCCTCTTTCAAGCGGAGTCATATTCCAGATCGAGTTGTCGGAAATGCCGAGAAGCGAATCGGGAACCCAGGCGGCGCACACAGCCCTCTCCACGACCTTTCTGGAGGGAAGTCTGAGTCCGAGCGCGTCGCCGGATATCTCGTATACGGCCACAAGCGTTATATCCTTCCCGTTGAAAAGGACGTCGGACAGCGAGAAATCAATACCGGACATACCGCCCTTGACGCCCAGCTTTTCAAGCCGGCCGTCCGCGTCTTCGGAATCGATATAGGCGGGCATTATCAACCGGCAGAGCGGATCCGCAATCATCCTTCCCGCGATATCGAGAGACAGGTCGCCTGCAATCCCCGACGCTACAAGCGTTAACGCTCCCGCCGGATCGTCAGCGACGTTTTTGAGCGAAGAATAGATTTCCCTCGCTCCCTCGAGCAATCCCTCTCCGCCGGACGTCGCCTTCCAAAGATTCCCCTTGAATTCTCCGATCATACTGTCGAAGGAGTTGAGATCCCCGCCGATACCGACCTGCTTCGCGAACCCCGCGACCGCATCCGACATACCGCCTTTTCCGGAATCCGCTGCTGAAACCGCCTCGCAGATTCGTGCGGCCGGGTAAGTGAGCGAGGCAATCTCGCACGCGGTTTTGTCAAGAGCGGTTTGAACGGTTATTTCTGCCCTCAGCCGCGAGAGATAAGCTGACAGTGCCGCGGCAAGCACCATGGAAGCGAGCAGCACTATCGACGCTTCCGCCGAGAAGGACCCGCGGGGAGCAAGCCGTTTTTTCATTTTCAATACCCCGCGATCCGCGTGCAGCGGCAGTTTCCGAGCCCGGCGGCTCCGGAAAGAATCCCCGACGGTACGAGCGAGCGGAGCAGACTTCCCTTCGCCGACACCTCCGCATCGAGGACAAACACCGTTCCCGCGGAGGTCAGCGCAAAACCGGCGTTCCCGGCGTACATGTTAATCTGAATAAGTTTCGCGCATCGCGCGAGAATCCGGGTTTCCGCCGCCGGATAGCAGGCCGCAAGCAAAAGAGTCATATAGTCCCTGTAACTGAAGCAGACGGTTCCGCTGTCGCTGCCTTCTCCCGCGGCGCCCGAAACAAGCCCTCCTATCAGCCCTTCGGGATCCGCCCTCCAGACCTCGGGATTCTTCCAGACGGCTACCGATTCGCCCCTCGTAAGACGTACGGTATCAGAAATGCTTTCCGCAAGCGCCAGAGCTATAAGCATAAGATTCTGCACAAGCGGGACTCCGAAGCCGCTCCAGCCGGCAACGGCGGTAGCGGCGGCAAGAGTGGACTGCTGAAGATAAGCGTCGGTCAGGGCGTATATCGTGTTAAGCACGAAGCGGACTCCGAAGACCGACAGAGCCGCGAGAACGACGTTCTCATCGGCGAGGTCTTTCCCGTAAATCAGATATTCGATCTCCTTCCCGAAGAAAACCGAATTCGAAAAATCGTGTCCGGTGACAAGATTTGTATCCGAAAGCGAGTCCCCGGTGCAGCTGAACACCCCCGTGAGATATCCGCAAACCAGCAAATCCTCTCCCGCTCCGGTTAAAAAGTCCGCCGCGGAAGACAGGAACGAACCCGTCATGCTGACCGTATCGCCGGCAGATTCGGTCACCTCTTCCGCGTCGTCGCCCGTGACGGATATTCCCGGCAGTTCGGCATCCGCGAGCAGGCCCGCCGCTCCCGCGTAAAAGTTTATCAGCCGGACGCATTCCCCGCCGCATTCGCTGATTCTCAGCGGAGTTTCATTTTTACCGGCGTCCGCCATATCCGACGTTTCAGACAGAAGTGAACCCACGGTATCCGCAAGCTTGTTCTCCGCCTCGCGGAACGTCCGTTCGCTTCTCGCGGCGTATAATTCCTCAAGAAACGCCCCTATTCTTCCGCTTTCGTCTCCGAATCCATCCCTGTCGCAAAGAACCGGAAGTATCCGGCATACAGCGTCCGTCTGCGATCCAGAACCCGCATCCGAGCCGGTCAATTCCGCCGCGGCCGCATATTTCTTTATCTCTTTCTCTGACGCGCCGCAAATCCGAACTCCGAGGACCGTCAGGGTTCCTATACTCTCCGCGGCGGCCCCGAACGCGTCATTTCTTTCCGACGCGATCCGCGACAGTTCAGCCGCGGCGGAGACGTCCAGCTTAACGTCTTCAGCCGAGATCTGCTCCAGCATTCCCCTTTTCAGTTCTCCTTCGGGGAGATCATCGACGTCGCGCTTCCATTTTTCAAGTTCCGGATAAAGATCGGACGCGGTCTGATAAAACAGCAGCGCCGCTGCGGAGAGATCGGAAGACAGACGCGCGAGTTCCTCGGCTTCGCTTTTAATAACCGAAAGGCCGGCACCGGCGGCCTGAAGCTCTTCTCCCTGCCGGGAATAAACGATATCCGCCGCCCTCCGCGTTTTTTCGGAGACGCTCTTTACGACCGCTACGACTTCCTGCGCACGCGATACGATTTCCGAACGGCTCTTCTCGGGGAGTTTTGAAAGACCCGACGACAGCCGCGCCGCCTCGCTGATGACTTCAAAACCGCCGGTGAACAGATCGATATAAGCCGACGCGATATAGCCGGACATCTCCGACGTGTTCGCGGCCGAGCGGCGAAGCATACCGTAGGTTGTTCCGGAGACGATAAGTTCGAGCCGGGCGGACGCCGCGCCGATCTCATCCTCTTCCGGGCATAGTCCCGCCGAAAGATATGATTCAAGCTCCGACGAAAGAGACTCCGCGTACGACGCCGCGGCGGCCTTTTTAAGAGCGTCTTCCGCCGCTTCGAGGTACTCCCGCAGAAAATCCGCTGCCTTTTTCCGTGAATCACGGTCAAAAACTCCGCCTTCAAGGCGCTCAAGATAACCGTCCAAGGCATCGCAGAGCCCGTCCGCCGCCTCCTGCAGCTTACCGAGACGGCTTTCGTATTTCAGTTTTGAAGACGCCGCCTTGCCGCTTTTTCCGAGGTCCTTGAATACCCCCGCCCTTTCGGCAAGCGAGGCTGCAGCGGCGACCGGGCCGCGGTATTTCATGTATTCGACAATCTGCCTCTCAAGGACCGGAGGATTTGCGAGGCAGGATTCGGACACCGTCCTGACGGAATAGTTTACGCGATCTGTTTCAAGCAGCCCGTAGCGGCGGTTTCCAATTCCGGATCCGCTTCCGAAAAGCCGGTTCAGCAGCACTCTCGCGTAACCGTCACTCAGATCGAACAGTCCGTCCGTGTTAAGCGTTTTATCGAAATACTCGACTCCCGCCTCGCCGCCGGAAGCGGGAAGGCAACATCCGAAAAGTCCGTACAGCTCGAACAGCCGTTTATCGTAACCGGACATCACCGACGAAAGCGCAACGTCAGCGGCTCCCTCGCAGGCGCGTCCGGCCGACGTATAAAGCGCCGCGTCCGATAACGCCCCGCCGAAAGCGATAAGCGGCAGAAGGATCAGCGAAAAAAACACGCTGACGCTGCCCTGTTTTCTATTCTTCATTTGACAAATCGGGAACGACGGACGAGATCTTGCCGAAACGGTCTTTCAGGTATCCGGCGGCGTCGGTGATCAGCCGGGTGTTTCTAACCGATTCGGGATTGTCGAACGAGACCGCGCTGACGTCGACGGTGGAATTGAGGGGGAGCGCGAACCCCAGGAAAGAACCGATCAGTATCTTTCTTTCGATTTTTGCACGGAGAAGATATCCGCACAGCCGCCGCTCGGCACTGACCGTACACCTGCAGGAAGCCGAGCAGACCGAAGAAGAACTAACCGTTTTTTCAATCTTTCGGGCGACTCTGTCCAGCGACTCCCGCTTTACCGGAGTCAGATATCTGTATGGCCTTTCGACGCTGAAAGCGCGATACACCGTGACGATATCCGCGGTACCCGAGTCGCCCTCGGAAAGCAGCTCGCTTCCGGGCAGGGTCAGTTCTCTCGACGCGGCGGACAGAATTCTTTCCGCGTTCTCTTCGCATATGAACCTGTCGAGAGCGAATAACCCTCCAAAGAGGAGAGCCGCGCAAAACGCGAAGCATACCGGGAGCACGATCGCCATCTCAATAATCTGCGCGCTCCCGCGTTCCGGGATCCGGTCAGAAGCCGCCAACCCCGTCCTCTATCCTTACGAACAGACGCCCGATGACGTCAAATATCTTTTCTCTGAAAATGGCCGCGAGCGCGATAACCACGACGATGATCAGCACCGTGGCAATCAGACTGCCTTCGGCGCCGAGGTCTTCCGCCGGGACAGGCAGATGCCGTTCAATAGCCAGATTGATTTTTTGCGCCGTCCGGCGCGCTTTAGAGGTCAGATCGATCATTTTTTCTCCTTTTTTCCGAATTATTTGGTTCACAGAACGTTTCCTCCGAGAAGAGGAACGGCTATCTGTATTAGAATTCCGATAAAGATTATTATCAGCGGAAGCACAAGCGCGTTTGACGCAGCTCCTCCCCGCTCTCTTGCGAGCGCTTTTCTTTCCTCCCAGATTTCGTTGCCGAAATCCGCGAGGACCTCGGAGAGCCCTCCGTCCCCCTTTAGCAGATTCCGGCTTATCAGCCAGGAAAAGCGTGCCGCCGTCTTTTCGTCGCAGCGGACCGCAAAAGCCGTAAATGCGTCCTGGAGAGACGCTCCGTTTTTTATCTCCTCTGACGTGCGGCGCATCTCTTCGCCGAGAACCCCGCCTGTCTTTTCCGAGATCATCCTCCACGATTCCGCCACGGTAAGACCTGCCCGCAGAAAAAGGACCGTCTTTGTTATCATGGCAGGCATCGCCCCGCCGATTTCGCGCCTCTTATCCGCCGCTTTTTTTCTGATTGAATAAAACGGTGCGCATACGGCCAGCGCCGCCGCGACAGAGGTCGGAAGCAGCAGGAACGGGTCAAAAGCCGCCGCGGCGGCAAAAAAACCCGCCGACAGCGCCAGAAGCAATCCGGAGACCGAACAGCCGAGAGCGGCGAAAGACAGATACTCCCTCACCGACCGGTCGATACTGCGCGGTATCAGCCGCAAAGTCAGCCGCTCAGGACGCAGACGCGCGAACAAACCGAGCAAGGCGGTTCCCGCTGCCGCCATCCCCGGCGGGATGGAGCCGAACTCCGACAAGGCGGTGATTAGATCCCTGTTTTTAAACCATCCTATAACCGAGAAAACGGCAAACACTCCGGCAAGAAGCGAGGACGCCCCCGTCAGCACAATCGTTCCGGCAGTCATTATAACCGCCTCACAGACGTATCCTCGCCATTCTGCGGCCCAGGGCAGCCGCAATCGCGACCGCCGCAAGCGCGGCGGCGCCCCCCGCAAGTCTCAGAAAACCGCTGTCTCCTGTCCACAGACTTCCGGTCAGAAGCGAAACAAGGAAAGGAAGGAAACACAT
This sequence comes from Clostridia bacterium, assembly GCA_017959485.1. Next base: position 8,113 of record JAGDAM010000264.1, on the reverse strand, counting down.
TATTCTAAGTTCGTTTCTAACTCCCGACATATCCGAAGCAATCTGCTGCTCGGTCCTGATCTTATCGCAGAGAAGATCCCTGCAGCCGGTCACGGCGGCGCGCAGATCGGCTCCGGTCCCGATTGCGGCGCAAACGGTATCGGCGAAGGTTTGAACGTCGTCCAGTCCGCTTCTTTCCGCGTATGCGCATATCATTTCGGAGATCTCGGCTCCGTTGCGAAGTCCGTCGGATATCGCCGCGAGTTCAAGCACGGTCGCACAGGCGTCTCCGTGGAGCCGGCGCATATCCGCTTCGGAGTCTGCGAGCGCGCCGCTGAGATTCCTTCCTGACGAAAAGGAGCCGCAGAGAGAATTAAGCATATCGCCGAACTCCCGCAGTTCCCTTTCTTTTTTCTTTTTCCCGAGAAAGGACGTCAAAGCTTTCGGAAAAAACAGGGCGGCCGCCGCCCCGAAGACCGCCGACACCGCCGGATAATCAAAGGAAATCATTACCGACGATCCGACGAAACCCGCGATGAAGCCGAGTAAAGCGGCGCCGACCGCGGTCAAAACCCGGTTCACCTTCCGCGAAACTCCCGAACCCTTCCCCGTTCTCTCTTTCCTACGAATTAAAAACACTCCCCTCAGAACCTTTCCTTTATACCCTTTCTTTCAAGCTTAAGGGTCGAATGAAGCGGATTGGGCAGCCGCTCGAATCTCCCTTCTCCTCCCTCCTCGTCTCCGACATATCTGTAAAGCACGTTAAGCTTTATCTTTCCGTCTTCAACCCCGTCGATCTCGGACATTTCGATCATGCGTCGCGATCCGTCGCGCATCCGGGACAGATGTACTATAACGTCTATCGCCGAAGCAATCTGAGACCTGACCGCGTCGAGCGGAAGTCCGGGCGACGCCTCGAGAACCATCGTTTCGAGTCGGGTAAGCATATCGGAGGAAGAATTCGCGTGTCCGGTCGAGATCGATCCGTCGTGACCGGTATTCATCGCCTGAAGCATATCGAGCGCCTCGGGACCGCGTACTTCGCCTACGATTATTCTTTCCGGGCGCATTCTCAGAGACGCGCGTATCAGGGTTCTTATCCCGATCCCGCCGACACCCGCGCTGTTCGGATTCCTCGTCTCGAGGCGAACTACGTTTTCAAGCCTTGACAGCTTGAGTTCGGCGGAATCCTCGATCGTCACTATCCTTTCATTCGGAGGAATAAAATCGGACAGCGCGTTGAGAAAGCTGGTTTTTCCGGATCCCGTTCCGCCGCTGATAAAGACGTTGTACCCGGCGCTGACGAGCAGCCGCAGACTGTCCGCAATCTCCTCGGTTACGGTCCCGAGTTCTATGAGCCGAGGGAAAGTCATCGGCTTTTCGGGAAACCGTCTTATAGTCATCTGCGGGCCGTTAAGAGACACCGGCGGAAGCACTACGCTTACCCGCGAACCGTCCGGAAGTCGGGTATCAACTATCGGGTTTGCCCTGTTGACCTCTCTTCCGGCCGGCCCTACGATTCTCTGAATGACGTCCTCGAGCTTTTTTTCGCTCTCGAAGGCGGCGGCTAACCGAAACACCCTGCCTTCTCTCTCGGCGAATATACAGTCGGGACCGTTGACCATTATCTCGGTCACGCTGCGGTCCGACATTATCCCGTCGAGAACGTCAAGCCCTCTCATGCCGCTGAATATTCTTCCGGAGGCCTCGATTTTCTCCTCTATCGTCCACTCGCGGCAGTACTTTTCTTCGTTAAGTCTCTTCCAGACGTAAATCTCGAATTCGCTGTCGGGAAGAGACGACAGCCGGTCGTCGGCGCAGACCTCGCGCCTGATCGTTTCCGAGACGGTCCTTAAATATTCGTTCTTTTCCGCCGTCATATAAAGAAACAGTCCCTCATCGCTTTTGAAAAAACGGCGGCCGCTCCTTCTGCTGCGGCTTCCGGGTCGGTCCGCCCGAAATCGGGCATCGAAAGGACGGGTACGACGTCCTCCGGGACGGCGGCTTCGTTCACTTCCGCGACCCGGTTTAATACGACTCGGATTTTGGCCCGTGCCTGCGCGTCCAGCGCGGAAAGGCCGGATTTCAGTTTTCGGAGGGCCGTCACTCCTGTTCCGGAAACGGCGAATATCTCCCCGCATCTTTCAATCGCCCTGCCGCAAAGCCCGGCAAAGGAGAAGGACGCGTCGATCACGGTCAGTGAAAACCTGCCGCCAGATCCGGCTCCGCCGATTATCCCGTCAAGCATTTCCGCGTCGAACAGCACACGGTCGCGCTCACAAAGAGGAGCGGGAAAGCGGAAAACTCCGTCGTCACCGCGTACCGCGAAACGCGACAAGTCCCCGGCGATGCCCCGGGACAGGGCAAATATGAGATCCGAAAAGGTTTCTTCCGTCCCCTCGGCGTCGTCCCGTCCGGGAGAGCAGGATTCCGCGTTTATCAGCAGAACTTCTTCTCCCGCCGCTGCGGCTGCGGCTGCAAACCCCGACGCGCAGGTCGTCGCGCCGGATCCGCCGGCGAAGGAAAAAAACAGTACGCAGCGGCATCCGCCGCGACGCGCGGCTCTCTTTCCCATCCGCCTGATCGCTTCGGTAATCTCTTTCAAAGTCCCGTATTTGTATATTTCATCCCTGGATTCGCTTTCGGTTCCGCAAAACCTTCCGTCGTGAACACACCCTTCCGGCGGATCGCCCAAAGATTCCGCGTCCCAGAGGGTCAGTCCCTCCGGCGCGGAAGTTCCCGGAGCAAGCAGGGTCACTCCTATTCCCGAAACGGCTATGGCAAGTGACAGCCGTTCGAAAAACTCGCGGTCTTCGCTGATTACGTTTACGTTCATCCGGCAGGTTCGTTATCCTTTTCCGAGCAGGTCCCGCGCTCTTCCGCGCGCCCCGGGCGAGAGATTCATTGCCCTGATTATCCGCTCCGCAAGATTGTCCGGGACCCTGTGTTTTCCGAGATAGGTCAGGAGAGGATCCGTGTACCTTCCCGCGGCGGCGGCCGTCCTGTCCTTTCCGTCGGGCGGACGTTCGCCGGTAATCATACGGCAAATAACCGCCGCAAGGGAGTAGACGTCCGACTCGGGAGTATCCGGAGCGGCGTCCCGCAGTTCCGGAGCCGTATATCCTTTGCAGTAAAAGCCGAACTTCCTTCCGTCGATTTTAAAGCCGGGATAGAACACCCGGGCGGGAAAGCGAAGAATCGCCCTGCCGTCCCTCCCAACGAGAACCGAGTCGGGAGAAATCGCTCCGAAACTGACTCCCTCTTCCGCCTCGTCGTCAATTCCGGAAAGCAGGTCGCCCAGCATGCGGTCAAGCTCGCGGGGAGCAACGGTCCCCCGCCTGCCGAAGGGGCCGCGGCGAAGGTAGCAGAGATATTTCCTCAGCGGGATCTCCCCTCTGTCTTCCGTAATCAGATATCCGGTGCCGCCGGCCTTAACCATACCGGTAAAGTATTCGGTTCCCCGCCTCGGAGCGCCGCTGTCCCGTGTCAGCAAAACGGCTTCCCGGAGGAAAGCGTCCAGCCCGTCGGAAAATCTTCCTATAGTATCGGTGACTTTGACGTTTACGCCGTCAACGTCTCTCCGGCAGAATTCCTCCGGAAAGTATTCGTATATTCTTATCTCGGTATCGAGCAGCATATCCACACCGGAATATACGGCGCACACGCCCGCTCTTCTGAATTCCAGCCCGACCGAGTATCTGTCGTCGATCATAGTTCCCGGCAGAAGACGCTCGGGTATCGGATGAGTGGTTCCCACGGCGTCCCCACGGACCGCGAGATCGTAAAGCAGCATAGGATCCTCGGGGGGATTCTCGTCGAAAGCGTGATCCGGGACCGTGTTCTTTTCGGTTTTGGGCAGCTTCTTTTTTCCGACGGCGCGCTTCAACCCCGTGACAAAGGCATCCGCGTCGCGCGGCCTTTTCGCGGGATCCTCCGACATTGCTTCGGTTATCAGCCCGGAAAGTCTCGGGCTGATACCTTTCACAAGTTCGGAAGGAGCCGGCAGCCTTTCTCCGGCCGCCCTTTTATCCGCAGGTACCGGCAAAACCCCGGTAAGCAGAAGATAGAGAGTCGCGGCAAGAGAGTAAACGTCGCTCTGCTTCAATGCTTTCCCCGCCCGGTATTTTTCCGGAGGAGAAAAACCCGGTTTGTACACGACCTCGCGTTCGGAAATTCTCTGCCCCGACGGTCTTGCCGCCCCGAAATCTATCAGTTTGATTACAGTGCCGCTTCCGTCGGCGGACACGAATACGTTATCGGGGGCTATATCCCCGTGAACGAACCCTTTTCTGTGAAGGACGGACACCGCGGCCGCACACTCGCACACAGTGAATATCGCGAAATCCGGCGATACCCGGCGTCCGGGGCTTCCCAGATAGGAAGACAGCGTCCTCCCCTCCAGCATCTCCATCACGATGTACGCGGTTCCGTTTTCTTCAAAATAGTCCGATACGCGCGGGATCTGTCCGGTTTCTCTGATGCCGGACAGGATCCTCGCCTCGTTCAGAAACCTGTTTTTACCACGTTCAAAATCGGTTTCGGCGGGCCCGGCGACGAGGATACGTTCCCCGTCCGGGTCGCGATCCGCGATCCGGTGCGGGAAGAACTCCTTGACAGCCGCCTTCCTTGACAGGACTTCGTCCCAGGCACGGTAGGTTATACCAAACCCGCCCGAGCCCGCCGTTTTGCCGATGAAATACCTTTGTCTGAGCATAACGCCCGGCTTCAGAGCTTTCCCTTCCGCTTCCTGACAGCCCGCGGAGTTTCCGCAAAACGGACAAATCCCGAAGACGTCGGCGTATTCCCCAAAGCAGTTAAAACATCTTTTCACTGTTTTCTGGTCCTCCGGAAACCTTATTATGCCTCGGTATCCCGAATCGGATGATCGTCCCAGCTGAAGTGTTCACCGCACAAAGGCAGGAAAAGATAGACACCACCTCCTATTTCTATTCTGTCGTAGGCGGTAAGCGTCGCGTGGTGCAGGATATGCTCACCGTTGAGATAAGTGAGACCGCTGCGCTCTCCCGCCTCAATATAGAAAACCCGGTTTCGCGGTTCGTAAACAACCCGCGCGTGTTTCTCCCTCGAAACCCGGTCGTCGTTTATAACTATATCATTTCCGGTAGTTCTGCCGATTGAATTTCCTCCGGATCTGACCGAATAAACCTTTCCCCGGCCGTCCCCCCCGACGCATACGAGCCAGCCGACAGGCAGGTCTGTCCGCCCTGACGACGGGGCGAAGACGGTATAAGCTCCCACCGTTTCGGGAAAGGACATCACCGCCTCCGCTTCACCGTCGAAGGGCCCTTCGGCTTCCGCAGCCGGAGCCCTTCCCGGAACCTGACGGAGTTGCCCGTCTTCTCCGGTTTCCCCGCCCGTCGTCTGCACGGACGGGGACGAATCCTCGGGACAGTTTTCATCCCGCGGAAGCTCATCTTCTTTTTCGGGAGACGGTTCAGGCTCAGGTTTCACGGCTTTGTGAATTTTCGGTGCCTGCGCCGCGGGCGCCTCGCCGAACAGACGTGCCAGTTCGGTCTCGCTGATAGCCGGCGCGGTTTCAACTTCGTATTCTTCTCCGGCTGAAGAGCCGCTTTTCTTTTTTCCGAAAAGCCGCGGCGTTCCGCATTCGCTCTTTTTAGGGCGCGCCGCGACCTCCCGGGGCCGTCTCTCCTTTTTCTCCGGCGCGTTTCTTTTACAGTGCGGACATTCAGAAAAGCTGTCGCTGTCAAAAAAATGTCCCGCTTCGCATCTTGCGATCTTCATATCAATAATCCTCCGGAATTACCGCAGCAAGCGGTGTTCGTGCTTACGTGCCGGTTTTTGACCTCGCCGCGCTGCTTTTGTAACACCTTGTTCATATTTTTGCCTTGTTTGACGATATTATACCACCATTTGTGAACATTGTCAACGCTTTTTAGCGGAAAAATGAATATTTTTTTAACAAATTATTAACGACATTGCGTAAAAAAGCTGTCCGGTCACCCGGATCACCGATCCGGGCTTCCGAACAGCCCTGAGTATTGCGTTATTCAGTCGGCAATCTTACCGACGTTTTCGAGAACGTACTTCGGCCGGTAGGCAAACTCGCTTACGGTTTCGGCAGTGCTTACTCCCGACAGAACGAGTACGGTATCCATCTCGTTTTCGATTCCCGCGATGATGTCGGTATCCATGCGGTCCCCGATTATCGCGGCGTCCCTGCGCGAAACCTCAAGCTTTTTGAGGGCGTGACGCATCATTAGCGGATTCGGCTTGCCGATGAAATACGCCCGGCGTCCGGTCGTCATTTCAATCGGGGCGATCAGCGCGCGGCAGGCGGGAACGATACCGTTCTCTCCGGGATCGGTCACGTCGGAATTCGTTCCGATCAGCGCGGCTCCGCGCTGCACGAGCAGAACCGCCCGTTCGATCTCGGCATAATTAAGATTGGTAGTCTTTCCGAACACGACGTAGTCGGGATCGTGGCTGTTCATGCTGAATCCGGCGTCGTAGAGCGCGTTCAGAAGGCCCGGTTCGCCTATCGCGTATACCGTTCCCCCGGGGCACTGACCGGCCAGAAAGGACGCGGTCGCCTGTGCGCTCGTGAAGAAATGGTCCTCGGTGATATCAAGCCCCATCCTGGCGAGCTTCTCCGACAGTTCGCGCGGAGATTTTCCCGAACCGTTGGTCAGAAAGAGGTATTTTTTGTTCTCCCTTTTCAACCATTCGATGAACTCTACGACTCCGGGTATAATCTGACTGCCGTGGTAGATGACGCCGTCCATATCGCAGAGGAATGCCTTTTTGGACCGCAGTTCGTCAAGATTCTGCCGTATCTCTTTCTTTTTCATATAGGAGTTTAACCTCTCCGGGCTCTTTTTATTCCTTCTTATCCGAGGCGGCGTCGACGATTTTGGTGCCGAGCACTCCGGCGAGCAGGGATTTCAGATCGATTCCCATTCCCTCGGTTATGCCGTCGGTGATCTGGGTCGTCGAATGAACTATGTCGGATACAAGCTTTGCGGCGTTGCCGTCTCCGAACATCGTGATCCTGTCGACGTTGGCGAGCGGGGACGCTACGTTCTTGGCGATCTCGGGAAGCGCCTGCATGACCATCTCGATCACGGCCGCCTCGCCGTATTTCTTCATCGCCTCCGCCTTGCGGTCGATACCTTCGGCTTCCGCGATCGCCTTTGCCTGAATGGCGGCTGCTTCGGCTTCGCCGACGGCTCTGATACCCTCGGCGCGTCTCTGCGCCTGAATCAGATCGGCTTCGGCGGAAACCTTTTTGGCTTCGGCTTCACGCTGGACTTCTATGAGTCTCGCCTCGGCTTCAAGCTGACGCTGGACCTTCAGCGCCGCCGCTCTCTGTTCCGCGGCGTACTTCTCGGCTTCTGCGCGTTTTTCGGCCTGGTATTTGTCGGCGTCCGCCTTCTTGCGGACCTCGGCGTCAAGGCGTCTCTGCTGGACTTCCGCCTCGCGTTCGGCGCGGATGACTTCCTTCTCCTGAGCCGCGATGGCGACGTCGGCCTCCGCCTGACGGCGGACCTTTTCCTGAATCTGTTCCTGAATCTGTCCGGCGGCGGCGGCGTCCGCGGCGGCACGGTCGGCCTGGGCCTTCAGTTCCGCCTTCTTGAGAGCAAGCCGGGTGTTTGCCTCGGCAATAAGGCGCTCGGCCTCGGCTCTCTGCTCCGCGGTCTCGCGGGAAGCGTTCGCCTTGGCTATTTCGATATCGCGGAGAGCAACCGCTCTCGCGGTTTCGGCGTCGCGCTTGACTTCCATCTCGCGCTGCACGCCTATCGCCTCGACTACTCCGTGGCGTTCGCCGCAGGCGTCGATAGCATCCTGAATGTCCTGAATATTGAAGGTTACGACCTCAAGCCCCATTTTGGCAAGATCGGGACGGGCGTTCTCGATAACGCTCTCCGCGAATTCCTTGCGCTTGGTGAGACCGTCCACGACGGTCATCGTCGCGACGATCTCACGCAGATTTCCCTGAAGGATATCGTTGACCTTTGAGCTGATCTTCTCCTCGCTGTAGCCGAGGAAGTTCGAGATCGCGGCCTGCTGGCGCATGATGATATAATCTTTGCGGCTTTTGCACCCCGCCTGTTCGATCTCCTTGTCGGTCGTGGTAGACGTGCTGCTGTAGACC
>JAGDAM010000263.1 GCA_017959485.1 Clostridia bacterium | reverse complement strand
CACCCGGGAGAGCTTGTGGGCCTTTCCGTCGTAAAAGAGCATGTTTTCCGTGGCGGCGGAGGTATCCCCAAAGCCATAGCCGATGTTAAAGCCGAAGGCGTTACCGTCGACGTCCGCGTTGCCGGAGCCCCAGAACCACGTGTTGTCGTAGGTCCAGACGCCCCTGCCCCAGTCCAGCGTACCGAAGTCCGTCGAAGGATCGAATTCGTATTTGACCCCGTCGAACGAAATCCAGCCGGACGCGCGCATGCAGTTGATCTTCTGGTTGTAGTAGAAGTGCTTATCCTTGTCCCACGGCGTCGCGATCACCATCGTGTCCATGGGTGGCTGCTCCAGAACGATGTCGCATTCGAAGGTCTTATCCTCATAGAAGCGCTCAAACCGGCACGTGAGATAGCGCTTGCCGTTCTCCGGATAGAAGCGCATCTGCAGGCGCTTATCGGTATAGACGGTCTCACCTTCCGAAGAATCCGCAGGCAGGTTCAATTTGCCCATCGGGAAAGCGTTCAGGACGGTCTCCGTGTGCTCCCAAGGCTGCTCACCGAAGCGCAGCAATGACACAGACTGCAGGCCGATGTAGCCGTCGTCCGAGATCGTAAATGCTCCCGCGAAATCCTTGCTCAGGACGAGATAGTAGTCCCACTCCTTGATGCGCCACTTCGGGGCGGTGATCCGCGTCCGGTCGTAGCGCTGCACCAGCGACCGCGACCAGCCCGGTTCCGCCAGGTTGCCCTTCGCGTTCAGCAGCGCCTGTTTCGTTGTCACTTCATGGTTTCTCATAAGTCGATACTCTCCAGGATCTTTTCAACAAACATATCGTATCTCAGAAAGAATCCGTCTTCCATACCGGGCAGTTCGACGTAGATCTTCTCCTGCCTGCGGGATAACAGCACAATGTGCTCTCCCGGTTCGTCCAGAAAAACGAACGCTTCGAAGTCCTTCTCCTTCAGATTCTTTGCACATTCGGCGAAAGAACGCACGTCCGGGCCGATATAACTGATCCGGAACGAAGAAACGGTCTTTCCGTCCAGTTCGAAGTGGACGTATTCCCACCCCGCGCCGGTATCGTCGATCCGAAACGCGAATTCGTGATCCGACAGTTTCTTCCGCTTCTTCGGGGTGCATTCCCTGTAATAGGCCCATTTTTCGGCTGTTCTGGCTTGATTTTCATTCAGGTCTTACATTGTCCACCCGCTTTTTGCAAATATAGAGCAGATGGCTGGAGCTGCCCAGCATCTCTCTCTTTTCACAGATATGAAGCTGATAATCCGCGAACGCCTCGAAATCCTCGTCCGTCATGGCAAAATCCTGCCGGCCCTCAGCGATCTCGAGCACGTTGTCCGCCGCGACGGTCGTGAGATGGTCGACGGTTTTCTCCGCGAACAGCGCTTCGAATTCGCAGACGTCGAATCCGGTAAACAGCTGCTCCTTAAAATGTCTCACGTTGTATTCGCTGTCGAAATTCTCTTTGATCCCGTAGATTGCCGGCCGCCAATCATACAGATAATTAGTGCAGATGATCGCGTGCGCAGACAGGAAAGCCGCCAGGATCGTTCCGCCCGGTTTTGTAACGCGGATCGCTTCGTCGATCGCCTTGTATTGGTCCTCTTTCTCATACAGGTGATACATCGGCCCGAAAAGCAGCGTGACGTCGAAAGAATCGTCCGTGAACCGGCTGAGATCGAGCGCGTCGCCCTGAAACGCCTCGATGTTGGGCAGACCGGCCGCATTTTCTTTCAGCACATCGAGATTACTCTGCACGAGTTCGACTGAGGAAACGCGATATCCTTCCTTCGCAAGCGCGACGGAATAGCGTCCGGTACCGGCACCGATCTCCAGCACACTGCTGCCGTCCTTCAGGAATTTATGGATATAGTGCATCGTGACACGGTATTCCAGCTGTCCCTGACGGCTTTTCAATAAGCGGTCATCCTCGTTGACCTGCCCGTAAAACTCGTTGATCATTTCCGTGCGTTCCACGGTCAGCCTCCTTATATGTTTCAAATCACTTTATACTCTGCTTCTTCTTTTGTCAGATCTTCGATTTTGCAGCCTATCATTTTCCGGTTCTGATCAGGTGTCCTTCCTGTACCGCCGCAAACGTTGCCACGGCGCAAACGACAGCGCAACTGTATTCCAGATCAATAGCTGTTAACGTCAGAGGAAGCACGAAAAGCAGGATTCCCGTCACTTTATTCATCGCTGTATGCAAGGCAACCATTTCTCTTCGCATGACATATCCTGAGATCAGGTTGACCGTCTTGATCACGGCGATCACGATGATCCAGATGATGAGCCAGGAAGGCATGTGAATGACCGGGATCAGTTTGATCAGACAAACAACGACCAGAACAAAATCGGCCGCTGTGTCGAACTTCGCTCCGAACTCGCTGACAGTGCCCGTCTTCCGCGCGAACGCCCCGTCTGCCATATCGCTGACCCCGGCAGTGAGATACAAGACATAGAATGCCGGTGAAAATACAGGGCAGAACAGCAATACCATACTGCAGATGATCCGGACAGTGGTGATGAGATTTGCCATACTACACCCTTGACAGTAGTGCAACGTAACAGTATTCAAGACCGAAATAATGATTGTCTGTTTCCTCATTCAGGTAGTCATACCCTTCTTCTGACACGACTTGAAATCCACTATATCATGTGTCGTCAACGACGCAGCATTCTTCTGGCCTACGCAGCTGCACAGCCGAAACGGACCGTTTTCCTTCAATGAATCTGCAACACTTGAAAGAAGCATTGCTCCGTATCCCTTTCTTCTGCAATCCGGACGCGTCTCAAGTGCTTCAAGGTAGTACAGACCTTTTTGAATCATACACGTTCTTAGTGCGCTGACATAAACCCCATCTATCTCAAGGACCCAGTATGCTGCTTCTGCTTTTTTGAAAAAGTCGTTCTTTAGGAAATCCAGAAACCCCGCTTCAACTTTTTGGACGGCTGCTTCTTTATCTGCTTCGTCAGGGAAAAAGTAATCTGTGTTTTCATAATTGCTTTCGGAATACACATCCATCAGCTTTCTTGTATCCACTTTCTGATAATCTATTATTTTTATCAGCATAGTTTTCTCCACAAACTTCGATTTAGTTATTTCTTCTTCATCAATACTACTGTTTCCACATGCCCCGTTCTCGGGAACATATCGACCCCGCAAATTCTGTCAAGGCGGTAGCCGCCGACGCGGAAGAGCGCCGCGTCGCGGGCGCCGGTGGCGTGGTCGCAGCAGATCATAACTATCCTCTCGGGAGACAGGCGCAGAATATCCGAGACGACGGACGGCGAGCAGCCCTTTCTCGGAGGATCGACGACGAGAACGTCGGGCGCGAGGCCTTCGCTGACGAACCTGTCGGCTGCCTCAGCCGCGTCTGCGCAGATAAATTCGGCGTTTTCGATCCCGTTTCTTTCCGCGTTTTTCTTCGCGTTGCGGACGGCGTCGGGGACTATTTCGACTCCGATCAAACGGCCGAAGCTCCCTGCCATCGTCAGTCCGACGGTGCCGGCTCCGCAATAGAGATCGACCAGCGTCTCTCCCTCTCCGGCAAATTCAGCCGCCTTCCGGTAAAGCAGTTCGGTAGCGGCGGGATTGACCTGATAGAAGGAAAGCGGAGATATCTCGAATTCGAGCCCGCAAAGCCGGTCGGTGACCGTCTCCGTTCCGAAAAGGGTCACGACGCGGTCGCCGAGGATAACGTTCCCCGGCTTTTTGTTTATTATGAGCGAGACCGACGAGACTCCCGGAGCGGCGCTTCTCACAGCCGAAACGAAGCCGCCGGGATCGGGGACCGAATCTGCGTTGATTATCAGCGACACCGATATCTGCCCGGTCGCGCGGGCGTCGCGGATATACAGATGGCGGACGGGGCCTCCCCGCCCGTCGTCGTACGCGGAAAGACCCCGGCTGTTGCACCAAAGCCCGGCCGCGCGGATGATATCCCTGTGAAAGGAGGGTACGAGAAGGCAGTCGGGGGATGCGACGACGCGGTGGGAGCGCGGAGCGTAAAGTCCGAAAAACAGCTTCCCTTCGCGGTCGGTCCCGGCGGGATATTCCGCCTTGTTGCGGTAGCGGTCGGGTTCGCCCGTGCTGAGAACTTCAACGTCCCGGATATCAAACCCTCCGATGCGGCAAAAGCTCTCCTTTATCCATCCGGCTTTCAGCGTAAGTTCGGCTTCGTAACTCAGATGACGCAGAGCGCATCCTCCGCACTTTCCGAAGACCGGGCAGCGCGGATCTCGCCTGTCGGGAGACGCCGACAGTACCGCTTCGCATTTCGCGTACCCGAAGGATTTCCCCGCCTTGAGAACGGTGCATTCGCAAAGGTCGCCGGGCGCCGTGCCCGGAACGAAGAGAACGTAGCCGTCCTCCGTCCTTCCGACGCCGGCGCCTTCGGGGGTTATATCGGTTATCTTTATTTCGGTTTTTTCGTTCTTCTTGTGCATTACACGGGAGATTTTCTCAGTCCGTTCATAAATTCGAAGACCCGGCTCTTCTCGTCTTCGTCGGTGATGGGAGCCGGCCTGAAGTTGTTCGTGTTTGCCGTATAGACGTAGCAGGGGATTATCTCATCGTAAATATCGGCGAGGATGCCGTCGGCTCCGATCAGCAGTTCGAGATGATATATAATCGTACGGTTTTCGCAGGTGACCATACCGCCGTAGCAGAAGTTCCCGAGCGAATAAACTATCGTCACGCCGTTGTAAACCTCCATCGGCTGGAGCACGTGCGCGTGATTGCCGATTACGAGATCGGCTCCCGCGTCGACGAGATCGTGCGAGGCGTTAACCTGCCACTGCTCGGGCGCGTGCGAATATTCCACGCCGCCGTGCCAGTAAACAATCTGGAAATCCGAGAGCGGTTCGGCCTTTTTCAGGCGGTCGAGGATGTATACGCGCTGCCCGTAGGACCACATTCCCTCACATATAAGCGCGATCGTGTAGCCGTTCTTTTCAAAATAAAGCGTAGACTGGTCGGAGCTGTACATAATGCCCGCTTCGCGAAGATGCTTCTGCGTATCCTGGTATCCCGCCTCGAGGTAATCGTAGGTATGGTTGTTGGCGATGGATACCGCCTCGACGGAACCGGCTTTCAGAATATCGAGATATTCCGGATATCCGCGGTACCAGTAGGCGGTACCCTCCTTCGAACGCCGTGTCAGATTGTCGAGATCGCTTATGACGCATTCGAGATTGAGTATCGTCAGATCGTCTCCTTCGAAGATCTCCTTAACTCCTCCGAGGAACCAGTCGGGCGTCGATTCCGCCCATCTCTTTGCGAAAGGCGCCTTCGTGTTGTTGTAGTTGTCGGCAAGCTGCGTGTCTCCGGCGATATTTATCTTTATCCTGAAACTTCCCGCGGGGTCGTCGGTCGGATAATCGGGTCCGATGACCGGGTCTCCGGTCAGTACCGGTTCGGTTTCCGGCTCCGTTACCGGTTCGGTCACCGGTTCGGTGACAGGTTCAGTCTCGGGCTCGGTCACAGGTTCCGTCACAGGTTCGGTCTCGGGCTCGGTAGCAGGTTCGGTCTCGGGCTCGGTAACCGTCTCCGTAACCGGATCGGTTATAGGTTCGGTAACCAGATCGGTAGCAGGTTCTGTAACCGGATCGGTCGGCTCTTCCGTACCGGAGTCCGGAGCGGCGGTTTCAGTGATACCGGGGACGGTCGTTAATTCTCCGGACGTACCTTCTCCCGGTACCGTTTCCTGCCCGCAGGCGCTGAGCAGACATAAAAGGACTGCCGTCACAAAAGCCGAAATCCTTTTTGCGTTCATCATATTTTTCCTCTTATATAATCAAAATTTAAACCCATATTATTATACCACATCGCGCCGTATTATTCAAGCGCGGAAGCGGTGCGGCGGGCGCCGAAAGGAGGCGCGGGAACGTGCGCCGATTTGTGCTGCGTTACCTTGAACTTGACAACCGCGCCCGGTTAAAGTATAATAATACCGCAATCCGCGCCGCAAATCGCGTCGCCCGGCATACTCGCCGCGCGGCGCCGCAAGTTGTTTGATATGGCAGTAAAAAACACACAGATTACATTTGATTCGCCGGTATCCGCCCTCGGCGGAATAGGTCCGGCAAAAACCGCCGCGTACAAGAAGATCGGGATCGAAACGGTCGGCGATCTTCTTTATCACGTGCCGCGCTCATACGAAAACCGCGGCGAGATCCGACAGCTCGACGAAACCTTTCCCGACGGAAAAAGCGCCGTCGTCCTGACCGTTACGACGCCGGTTCAGGCGGCGCGTCTGCGCGGACACATGACCGTCGTCAAGTTCCGCGCGGTCGACGACAGCGGCGTCTGCGACCTGGTATTCTTCAACCAGCCCTATCTGAAAAGCACCTTCACCCTGGGGTCCCAATGGCGTTTCTGGGGGAAAGTCGAACGCAGGCCGTCGAGATCCGGGACGAGATACGCCATGGCTTCGCCCGCCTTCGAACGCTGGGAGCCCGGCCTTCTACCCGACTTCACGTCGGTCTACGGCCTGTCCGAAGGCCTGACGCAAAAGGCGGTCGCGCAGAACGTATCCGATTCGCTCCGTTTTCTGCTTCCGTCGGTCGAAGACGATCTTCCCGACGAGATCAGGATTAAATACCGCCTGCCCACGCTCCAATACGCGTTAAAAAACATACACAATCCCGATAATTTCGTAGCCCTCGCGGCCGCGAAAAGACGGCTGATCTTCGACGAGCTCTTCACTTTCTCACTCCTGGTCGGACGTCAGGGCAGAAAGCGGCGGGAGACCGGCGCCTTCCCCTGCGTAAAGCAGAATATTACGCCGCTGCTGAATCAGCTCCCCTACGAGCTGACCGAGGCGCAGAAACGCGCGATAAGAGAAATCGCCGCCGACATGCGCACCGAACAGCGGATGAGCCGGATCGTTATCGGCGACGTCGGCTGCGGAAAGACGGTCGTGGCGGCCGCCGCGGTTTGCATTGCCGCCCTGAACGGCCGGCAGTCGGCGCTTATGGCTCCGACCGAGATACTCGCGTCGCAGCACTACGCCGATCTGTCTCCGATATTCGAGGCGATCGGTATCAGGACCGCGCTGCTCACAGGATCGACTCCCGCCGCGGAAAAGCGCAAAATCAAAGCCGCGCTCGCGTCGGAAGGCCCGGACCGGATAGATTTCGTCATCGGCACACACGCGCTTATCACCTCCGACGTGTCCTTCTCCGCTCTCTCGCTTGTAATAGCCGACGAACCGGAGCGCTTCGGTGTGGCGCAGCGGGCCGCTCTTGCCGAAAAAGGGATGCCGGCGCATATGCTCTCGATGTCGGCAACGCCGATTCCCCGCTCGCTGGCGCTCGTGCTTTACGGAGACCTCGACATCTCGAGAATCGACGAAATGCCGCCCGGACGCCAGAAGACCGAGACCTATCTCGCCGACGAATCGATGCGGGACCGCATAAACTCCTTCATTCTGAAGACCGTCAAAGAAGGCGGTCAGGTCTATATCGTCTGTCCCTCGATAGACGAAGCGCGGGATACCGGTTACGATCCGGGAGAAGTGTCGCCCGACGAAATCACCGAGGACGGACTGCTTCGCAAGCCGCCGCTGAAAGCGGCGACCGCCTACGCCGAAGAGCTGCAGAAAAATCTGCCCGAAGTCACCGTCGCGCTGATACACGGAAAACTGAAAGCCGCCGAAAAAGATGCGATAATGACCGGTTTTTCGGCCGGAGATATCGACGTTCTCGTTTCTACCACTGTCATCGAGGTCGGAGTCAACGTCGCGAACGCCTCTCTGATGATTATCGAAAACGCCGAGCGCTTCGGACTGTCGCAGCTGCATCAGCTGCGCGGACGCGTCGGAAGAGGAAAGAGAAAATCATACTGCATCCTCGTATCCGACGTGCGCGGAGGAACCGCGCGCAGCCGTCTGTCGGTTATGACGAAGACGAACAACGGTTTTGAGATCGCCGAAGCCGATCTGAAAAACCGCGGCCCCGGCGACTTTATCGCCTCGTCTGCAGCCGGAGACGTCCGCCAGAGCGGAGGTCTGCGTTTCAGATTCGCCGATCTCGGAGGCGACGCGACGATCTTCGACGACGCCTCGCGGGCCGCCCGCGATCTGACCGAAAAAGATCCCGGCCTCGACTCTTGGCCGCTCCTCAAGGCAAGAATAGAAAAGCTGGCAGCGTCAGACCGCCCGAACGACTGACCCCGAATCCACCCGAAATACAACAAAAAACGCCCTCCGGGCGCATAAGGAGAAGGAAATATGTCAAGAGGAATAATCGTACTCGATCCCGGACACGGACAGTTCGGAAACCCGCACACCACGAAAGAAGGTTTTTACGAGGGAACGCAGAATTTCATCCTCGCGTCATTCCTCAAAGAGGAGCTGGAAAAGCGCGGATTTGAGATACTCATGACGCGAAACCGTGTCGAAGACAACCCCGAACTCGCCGAACGGGGAGAACTCGCCGGAAAAAACGGTGCCGTCCTGTTTCTTTCGATCCACTCCAACGCGCCTTCCTCGTCGATCGGACCGGAGAAATATCCGCTGGTGCGCGGAGTCGAGACCTATTATTCGGTCTCAGACCTTGAAGGAAACGCGCCGATTGCCCGCGCGCTCAACGACGCCGTCGTGAAGACGATGAACTCGACCGACCGCGGCATCAAGACCCGCAGATACCCCGACAACGAGTCGCTCGACTATTACGGAGTCATCCGCGCCGCAGCCGGATCCGGCTGCAACCGCGCCTTCCTGATCGAGCACGGATTCCACACAACTCCCGAGGATTCGGCGTTTCTGCAGGATACCGGATGTCTCGCATATCTCGCCGCGGCAGAAGCGGAAGTGATAGACAGTTTGTTCTGAGACAATAGTTTAGCGCGACGCACCGCACTAAACCTTCGCCCCGCGGAAGCGGGGAGATGGTGGACCGGCGGTGAATGAATGATATTAACCTATCCGAGTTAACGCCGCCGGGACGGATGAGGGGCCATT
>JAGDAM010000262.1 GCA_017959485.1 Clostridia bacterium | reverse complement strand
GGGCGAAGGTTAACTCAGATCGTTTCGCCTCATCCACCGCTATCGCGGTCCACCCTTCCCCAAAGGGGAAGGCAACCGTGAGATGGAATTTGGGATATCACCAATATTCCTCGGCGGTTATCGCCGCGCGGAGCGCGATCTCACCGCCGAGCGCCGCGAGGCGCGGAGGCCTTATTCCCCTCTTCCGTCACGGCCGTCCGGCAGAGCCGGAAGCCGCGACACCTTCTCCTCGCTCCCGCGGGGCGAAGGTTAACTCAGATCGTTTCGCCTCATCCACCGGCCCGCATCCGTCGGCTTCGCCGACACCTTCCCCGGAGGGGAAGGCAAACGACGCCAATTCATCATTCATCATTCATAATTCATCATTATTATTGCGGGGCCGTCCGCCCTCCGGAACCGAGGTCGCAGGACAGCCCCGCAAAGCATATTAACGTTTATTTCGAAGTTCTCTCCGAGATAAACCGCTTGACTCCCATGATGTCGGAGTAGGCGACGACGTGGTCGCCGTCGACGATCAGGAGCGACGGGGCCTGGCGCAGATCGTATTTCTCGGCAAATCCGGGATTGTCCTCGTGGTAGATCTTTTCGAAGGCGATTCCCTCTTTTTCAAGCAGGGACGCGGAGATCTTGCACTTCGGGCAGGTCTTGGTCGCGAAAAGAATCACGCGGGCTCCCTGTGCCGGCTGTTCGGCGCATTCGCAGGCCTCGGCCTTCTTCTCTTCGCGGGCAAGTCCGTGCTCGGCCGCCGAGAAGCTCGCCATCGAACCGGCTATGTCGTATTCGCGGCGCTGCTTGTATTCCTGGGCCTTGCCGTCGTTCCAGTTCTGGACGGGACGGTAGTATCCGGTGATCCGGCTGTAGACCTCGGCGGGCTTGCCGCACTTCGGGCAGGTGAAATGTTCGCCCGGGATGTATCCGTGGTCGGCGCAGACCGAATAGGTCGGAGAGATTGTATAGTAGGGCAGCTTGTAGTTCTCGGCGATCTTGCGCACGAGAGCGGCGGCCGACTTCCAGTCGGGAAGCTTCTCGCCGAGGAAGGTGTGGAAAACGGTACCGGACGTATAGAGAGTCTGCAGCTCGTCCTGGACGTCGAGAGCCGAGAAGACGTCGTCGGTGTATCCGACGGGCAGGTGAGAAGAGTTGGTGTAGTAGGGCGTTTCGCCTTCGGAAGCCGTGATGATGTCGGGATATCTCTTCTTGTCGTGCCTTGCGAGGCGGTAGGACGTCGACTCGGCGGGAGTCGCCTCGAGGTTGAAGAGATCGCCGTACATTTCCTGATAGTCCGAAAGCCGCTCGCGCATATGGTTGAGCACCCTCTTGGTGAACTCCTGGGCGCGCTCGTCGGTCATATCGCAGCGGAGCCACTTCGCGTTGAGGCAGGCCTCGTTCATTCCGACGAGACCGATCGTCGAGAAGTGGTTGGCGAAGGTGCCGAGATATCTTCTGGTATAGGGATAGAGTCCCTCGTTCAGCAGTTTGGTGATAACCTTGCGCTTGACGTCGAGCGATCTCGCCGCGATGTCCATCATGCGGTCGAGACGGCGGAAGAAGTCATGCTCGTCGGTCGCGAGGTAGCCGATGCGCGGCATATTGATGGTGACGACGCCGATCGAGCCGGTGCTCTCGCCCGAGCCGAAGAATCCGCCGGATTTCGTGCGGAGCTCGCGGAGGTCGAGACGGAGACGGCAGCACATCGAGCGCACGTCGCTCGGCTCCATATCCGAGTTGATATAGTTGGAGAAATAGGGAGTGCCGTACTTCGAGGTCATCTCGAAGAGCAGCTTGTTGTTCTCGGTCTCGGACCAGTCGAAATCGCGTGTGATCGAGTAGGTCGGGATGGGATACTGGAAGCCGCGTCCGTTGGCGTCGCCCTCGATCATGATCTCGATGAAGGCCTTGTTGACCATGTCCATTTCCTTCTGGCAGTCGCCGTAGGTGAAGTCCATCTCCT
>JAGDAM010000261.1 GCA_017959485.1 Clostridia bacterium | reverse complement strand
GCCGCGCTCGGCGGCGATCTCGCGTGTCAGGTCTGGCGGGAATCCGTAGGTGTCGTAGAGGCGGAAGGCGTCGTCGCCCGGAAGCGAAGCGCCGGCCGGGACCGCAGCGAGCATATCGTTCAGCTTGTCGAGTCCGGAGTCGAGTGTCGCGTCGAACTTTTCCTCCTCGACCGAAATAATCTTGAGGATGTAGTCGTGCTTTTCGGCAAGCTCCGGATAGGCGCCGCGGCTCTCGCCGATCGCAACCTCGACGGTCTCGGTCAGGAAGGGACGGTCGATTCCCAGCATCTTTCCGTGCCTGCAGGCGCGGCGGATGATCCGGCGCAGAACGTAGCCGCGGCCTTCGTTTGAGGGAAGGACGCCGTCGGCGATCATGAACATCGCGGAACGGGTGTGGTCGGTGACGACGCGGATTGAAATGTCCTGTTTCGCGTCGGAACCGTATTTTTTGCCGGATATTTCGGACACTTTGTCGATAATCCGTCTTATCGTGTCGACCTCGAACATATTGTCGACGCCCTGCATGACGCAGGCGAGCCGCTCGAGTCCCATACCGGTATCGATGTTCTTGTGCGTGAGTTCGGTGTAATTGCCCTTGCCGTCGTTGTTGAACTGCGAAAAGACGTTGTTCCAGATTTCCATATATCTGTCGCAGTCGCAGCCCGGCTTGCAGTCGGGCTTACCGCAGCCGTACGCCGGTCCGCGGTCGAAATAGATCTCGGTGCAGGGGCCGCAGGGGCCGGGGCCGTGCTCCCAGAAGTTGTCTTCCTTGCCGAGGCGGACTATCCTCGATTCGGGAACGCCGATGACGTCGCGCCAGAGCGCGTAGGCCTCGTCGTCCTTTTCGTAGACCGAGGGCCAGAGCAGTTCTGCCGGGATTTCCATCGTAACGGTCAGGAATTCCCACGCCCACGGAATCGCCTCTTTTTTGAAGTAGTCTCCGAATGAGAAGTTGCCCAGCATTTCGAAGAACGTGCCGTGGCGGGCGGTGTGTCCGACGCGCTCGAGGTCGGGCGTGCGGATGCATTTCTGGCAGGTCGTGACTCTGTGCCGAGGCGGCTCCTCCTCGCCGGTGAAGTACTTCTTCATCGGCGCCATTCCGGAGTTGATGAGCAGGAGCGACTTGTCGTTCCGGGGAATGAGCGGGAAGGAGGGAAGCCGAAGATGTCCCTTTGATTCGAAGAAGGAAAGATATTTTTCGCGAATGTCGTTGAGTGAAGTCCACTTCATGGGAATATGCCTCTTGTGTTGTAAAGTGTTTATTAACGAATTAAAATCAGTACGAGATGAGCACCCGGTAGCTTCCGGGGCCGAGCGGGAATACGAATCTGCCGTTTTCGGTCCGTCCGCCGAGTTCTTCGGGAGTGTATGCAAGACCGTTCACCGAGAGCGTTCTGCCCGCGGGGAAACTTCCTTCAGCCGCGGTTCCCCCGGGCACCGTGACGGTGTACTCTACCGAGCCGTTGATCCTCTCCCAACCGCTTTCGATCGCCTCGCCGGCCGAGACGCAGTGCGGCGAATAGGTCGCGTGGGCCGTGTTGATCCGCTTCTGGCCTTCGGGGATTTCGTCATCCCGGCGCATATCGGGATTCGGACGGATTATGAAGCGCTCAAAGCCCGGATTTTCGGGATCGGGCAGGATGCCGCAGACTCCCGAGAAGAGCCATTCGGCGACCGCGCCGTATGCGTAGTGGTTGAATGAGTTCATGCCGACGTCGCCGAAGCCGCGCTCCTTCGTGTAGGAGTTCCATCTCTCCCAGACCGTCGTCGCGCCCTGTCTGACAGAATAGAGCCAGGAGGGGTCGCGGGTCTGGAGCAGGAGCGAGTAGGCGAGCGAGTCGAGTCCGCATTCGTTGAGCGTCCGGCAGAGTATTCCGGTGCCGACGAATCCGGTCGAAAGAGTGTAGTCGTTGCAGACGATTTTGCGTTTGAGCTCTTCGATGAAGGCCTCGCGCTCGCTTCCCGAAACGAGTCCGAAGGAGAGGGGAAGCAGGTATCCGGTCTGGGTCGCGACGGTCAGCCGGCCGTCGGCGAAATATCTTTCGCGCCAGTGAGCGGCGATCCTTCCGGCGAGTTCCTTATAGTATTCCGCCCGGTCGGGTTTTCCGGCTATTGCAGAGAATTTCTCCATCAGGACGGCGTCGTAATAATAGTAGCAGACGGCTATGTATCTCTTGTCGGTGACGTCGTAGTTGAGCCAGTCTCCGTAAGCGGTGTTCGGACCCTCGAGTCCGAACTGCTCAAGATACTTCATGTACTCTTCCATCGAGCCGTAATGCTCGGCGACGGCGTCGCGGTCGGCGTACATCAGCCAGAGACGCCAGGGAACGATGAGACCCGCGTCTCCCCACGCCGCGTTGCCGCCGTGGTGCTCGAAGACGCGCGGGATGACGTCGCAGTAGGCGCCGCCGTATCCCTCCTGCGAGTCGCGGGCGTCGCGCAGCCATTTGCGAAGGAAACCGTCGACGTCGCCGAGATAGGAGGCGGCTCCGCAGAAGATCTGGGTGTCGCCGGTCCAGCCGAGGCGTTCGTCGCGCTGAGGGCAGTCGGTCGGGACCGACAGATAGTTGCCTCTCATACCCCAGATTATGTTGGAGAAGAGCCGGTTGACTTCGGGGTTGTCGCAGAAGAAGTCGCCGGTCTCCTCGACGTCCGATCTGATGACGTCGGCTATGACGCCCGTGATCTCGGCGTCGCCGTCGGCGACGATTTCGAGATAGCGGTAGCCGAAGAAGGTGTGAGTCGGGAAATAGACCTCGGTGTCGCCGGTGCCCGCAGCGACGTATACGAGCCGCGCGAGAGCCGACCGGTAGTTTTTGATATACGCGCTGCCTTCGGGCCCGTCGTTTCCGCGGGCGGGATCGCCCGAATCGTTGAGCATTTCGGCAAAATAAACGGTTATTTTTCATCCGCGCGGCGCTTTGAGGAAGATCACCGGACGTCCGACCGTGTTCTGGTCGAAGTCGACCAGCAGTGTGTCGCCGGCTGAAATCCGGGTCGCGGCGCAGCGGTCACCGACCTTTTTCGAGACTGTGCGGATCTTTCCGAGAGGCGAGCCGTTGTCTTCCGCTCCGCGGTAAACAACCGCCGACTGCGGACTGAGCGACATCTCCTCGCAGGAGCGGATTCTCGGTCCTTCGGCCGGGACTACGTCGCCTTCGAACCCGTCGAAGAGCACCGCCTTTTCCCACTTGTGGGCTTCGGGCTCGATCGAGGGCTCGGGGATGCGAGCGTCGTAGTATTCGCCGTCCCATATATCGGCGCGAAGCACCGGTCCGCAGACCGCGGCGTCCCAGTCGGGCCCCGTCGCGTATACGTCCGAGCTTCCGTCGGCGTAATCAAGTATTATTTCGGCGCAGAAGGCGTTGGGTTTCCACTTGTAGAATCCGAACGAGATGCGTCCGTTCCACCAGCCGGGCGAAACTTCGGCGACGAAGAGGTTGTCTTCCGCCGAGACCGAGCCGGTCACGTCGTATTCAAACTCGAAGACGCGCTTGCGGTAGTCGGTCCAGCCGGGCTTGAGCTCGTCGGCATCCTCTCCGGCTCCGGTTATGCGCTCTCCGTTGAGGAACATGTCGAAAATGCCGAGAGCCGTGGCGCGCACCGTCGCCTTTTTCAGCTCCTTCGAGGCGTCGGGGAAAAACGTCCGCTTGAGCGTCAGAAGACCGTCGGCGGGTGTCAGCTCCTCCTCGCGCGAGTTGAATTTTCTGTCGGGGTTTTTCCAGGGATGAAGGTATGCTTTTCCGGTGAGTCCCGGGAAGGTAATGAATCTGCCCTGTGTCATTCGTTCGTCCTTTCTTCGGAAAAATGAAGAACCTGAGGTGCTGCCGTAAGAGCGCCGAGCGTCCTGCGCAGACCCGACGAGAGACAGCGGCACTCGAGGGCGCCCGGGACCGTCTCTCCGTCCACCTGCAGGGCGGTCGGCACGGCATATTTAACGGTTATTTCGTGTCCTTTGAAGATATGGCAGTCGCGAAGACCGGTATGAGTTCCGCGGAAGAGTCGGGGGAACTTTATCAGCGTCGCGAGGCGTCCCTTGCCGCAGAAGAGCATGAGGGTCAGCATTCCCTCGGGGTCGAGACGGTCCTGGTCGGGCGCCGGCATCATGCCTCCGCCGAAATATCTGCCGTTCATTATCGGCGCGAGCCAGACGCCTTCGTAGGAACAGGTTTTTCCGTCGACCGTTATCTCGGCGTCTCTCGGCGTGTAGTCGCCGAACAGACCGCGCAGCGCGATGGCGGTGTAGTCGGTTTTCTTTCTGCCTTCGGCGCGGTAGCGGTCGCCGACTTCGCAGCAGTATCCGTCGATGCCGAAGCCGACTCCGTTTATAAACAGGCGTTCCTCGCCACCGACCGTCACGGTGGGCAGAGAAGCGAGATAGGGGGCGAGACGGACAGGTTCGGAACCCGGCCTGGCTCCGATGTCCTTAAGAAAATCGTTGCCGCTGCCCGTCGCGTAATAAAAGAGGTCGTCCGGTACCGGGAAGTTTTCGTCCCTCAGACGGTTCGCGAAACGGTTGAGCGTTCCGTCGCCTCCGCAGATTATTATCCTGCGCCCGTCCGCAGCCGCCTCGGCAATCCTTGAAAAAGAGTCGGGTTCGGTTATGTCGGCAAATTCGAATCCGGCGGCTCCCGGGATTCTCTCCGCGTTGATCCGTCCTTTTCCGCTGTCCGACAGCGGGTTGAAAAAAACTATGGGTTTCTGCATTTTCCGAACGCCTTTGAAAACTTTTACAGGTGTTATTATACAATAATTTAACATATTAGTCAAGTATAAATTGACAACGGGCGCGTTTTGAGATATAATATAAAAGACTTATTGTCGCAAGGTTTTCGCGCGGAAGGAGGGCGAACGAATGGAAAAACTGTATATTCTGACCGAACGCTTTCCCGACGAAGATATTCGCCTTCCGTCGGTTCCGGGGTCGGTGATTTCGCTCGAAGGCCCGTCCGGGGTAACTTACGGGGACGTTCCCGCAGGGATCTCTCTGCTTTATCCCGACCTTTCGGTTTTGTCGGTGCTTGCCGCCGATCCGTCCCCGTCTCCCGAGGCGTCGCGCAGCTTCTTCGCCTGCGCGGAACGGCTCGCGTCGGGCTTCGGAGGGCTCGTCTTCAAAGAAGAAGGAGGCATCTGCAAAAGCTTCGTCGATCCGGCCGTTCTTCCGGACGTTTCCGAATACCGCAAAATGATCGGACTGTCCGTCCTGTTTCCCGCGGATTCGGGACTGCGCTCCCGGCGTCGCGAAGCAGTCTCGCTTTTCGAAAAGCGGCTGCCCTATCTTCTGCCCGAAAAATACGGAGACAGGTTTCCGCCCGACCGCGATTTCTTCGGGCTCCCCGGCTTTCTCGATTTTCTCGACGCCTGCGACTATCCGGTGATCTATCCCCGACTTCCGGTGTCTAATCTGTTTTTCTCCGAAGGCGGAAGCCGAAACGGAGCGCCCTCCTCCGGCGTGGGAAGCGTCTCCTTCTTCCTTCCCGCCGACGTGTGGGATATTCCCTCCTGGAAATTCGCGCTGTGCGAGGTTCTGGCGGGACTGTGCGGCATCTACGGCGCGTTTTTCGGCAGAATCTCGGCCGACGAACGCCCCGACGGCAATCCCTCGTGGAATGGAGTTCCGTACGAGCTCGGCTGCGCCGCGCTTTTCGGACCTCCGTATTTCGATCTGATCTCGGGCAAAGAAAAGGGAAGGATCACAGGCGACCGCTCGATCCTCTTCGTCGAACCCGACGGCCCCGACGTGCCCGACCGGCTGATTGCCGGAAAGCCGCGCGGATTTGCGAAACTGTTCGGCAAAAAAAGCCCCGCGGCTGAGATACCCGACGGATGCTTTTCGAAGGCGGAAGGCAGATGAGCGGCCGCCGCAAGGTCGTCGCGATCTGCGGACCGACCGCGTCCGGGAAATCGGATATCGCTATTCTGCTTGCCGAGCGTTTTGACGGTGAGATAGTCTCCTGCGACTCGATGCAGGTATACCGGACTATGGATATCGGCACCGCTAAGCCGTCGCCCGCCGATACGGCGCGCGTTCCGCACCATATGATCGACGTGATCGATCCCGACGTTCCCTTCTCCTGCGCGGAGTACGCCTCTGCGGCGGAGGAGGCGGTTGACGGTATTCTTTCACGTGGACGCCTTCCGGTGATCTGCGGCGGAACCGGCCTTTATCTCGAAGCGCTGCTCTTCGAGCATCCGTTCGACGCCTGCCCGGGGAGAAGCGGTCTGCGGGACGAGCTTCTGGAATTCGCCGAAGAAAACGGTGCGCACGCTCTCTGGGAGCGGCTGCGCGCGGTCGATCCTGAAAGCGCCGCGGCGATACACGAAAACAACGTCCGCCGCGTGGTGCGCGCGATTGAAATCTACGAAACCACCGGCGTGCCGAAAAGCAGGTCGGATCTCTGGGCGGGGAAGCCGCGTTACGACTCCCTCGTCATCTATCTTCAGACCTCCGACCGGAATAAAAGAGAAGAGAGAATAAGAACTCGGGCGTCCGAGATGTTCGAACGCGGCCTTCCCGTGGAAACCCGGCGCCTCCTTGACGCCGGAATCTTCGAAAAGAACCGTACCGCCGCCGGAGCGATCGGATACAAGGAAACCGTCGGATACGTCACGGGTGAACTCACCCGCGCCGAGGCGCTCGAACGGCTGGTGACGGCGACCCGGAAATACGCCAAGCGCCAGGACACCTGGTTCGGGCACCGGCCTTACGTCACTCCGGTCCGGGCGGACGGTCCGGACGGACCGCTTGACGAGTGCTGCCGCCTGATTTCCGGATTTCTGTCGGAAAAATAACACATGAAAAAAGATAAAAAAAAGATCGTCAGCGTTTTCAGACCCGCTCTTCTGGCAGTCGGGCGGGGAAACGAAAAAGAGAAAAAGAAGGGACGCCCCGGATTCGACGTCGATTTCTTTTTCGGAGCAGTCACGCAGATAGTGTCGGCTGTCCTCGCTCTGGTCCTCGTGATATATTTCGGTTACCATCTTTTCCATATTTTCACCGAAGACGTTTCGGTCGTCGGAGTCTATCCGGCGTCGCAGACCGAGACCGCCGAAGGGACGGGATACTTCATTCGCGACGACCGTCCGGTGTCCGGCAGTTTTACCGGTTACTCCTGGCCGGTCCTTCCCGAAGGATCGCGCGTGGGCAAAGGCGACGCGGTCTGCCGCTTTTACGACAGCGACAAAACACCGATCCGGAACGAGATCGAGTCGCTCGACCGCGAGATAGAGATTCTTCGCGCGGCAATCGGCGCGGGAGTTTCTTCTCAGGGTCTGCGGGAGACCTACAGGGACGCGTCCTCCGGCTGCTCGGAACTGTTGAGATCCGTCTCGCTCGGCGACTATGCCTCGGCGGCGGCGCTCGGGGAAACGCTGAGGGAGAAACTCGGCCGCCTCGCATTCCTGGAAGGCGGCGGAGCCTCCTTCCCCGCGGAGCTTTCACGCCTTTTGGAGAGGCGCTCGTCGCTGCTGTCTTCGCTCGGGAAGCCGCTTAAAACGGTAACCGCTCCCGAGAGCGGATACTGGTTCTCGCAGTCGGACGGACGTGAGGCGGCTTTCGGACCGTCGCTCGTCGCGGTTTTCAGCGAGGACGCCTTCCTCGCGGCCAAAAACGCCGAACCGAAGGAGCCGTCTCCCGCCGGAGTCTTCTGCCTGAGTTCGAAGTGGTATATGGCAGTCGAGTTCGAGGGCTCGGATTCAGCAGATCTTCTGACCGTCGGACGCGAATACCCGCTCACCGCGGCCGGGTACTGCGTGATACCGATGACTCTTGAGACAAAGCTCAAAACCGGAACGGGGATGCTGCTGCTGTTCGGTTCCGACGTGTTTCCGTCCGGATTTTCCTGGCCCCGTTCCTGCCGTGTAAGGGTGCCGGTGGCCGAGTATTCCGGATACCGCGTTCCGCTCTCCGCGATGCGTTCGCTCGACGGAATGACCGGAGTCTATACTTTAAACGGCGGTTACGTTTATTTCAGAAGGACCGAGATACTGACCGAAGGCACCGGGTATTATATCGTCGCCTCCTACGAGGACGCCGAATCCGGGCCTCCCGCGACCTACAGCGTGCTTAGAAGAGGCGAAAGAACGGTAGAGGACGGTTATATTTTCGTCATGGACGCCGCCCGCAAACTCGGGCTGACTCGCGACGACTCCCGCCTGCCTCCCGACCCTGAAACCGAAGACGCGATTCCCGGACTTTACGAGATTCTGACCCTTCACTCCCGCGACCGCGGAATACCGGTCGAGTACGGGAAAAAAAATCTTTACTACTATCACCTGAACGATCTTGAGAGCATCATCGTTTCGGGAGACGATCTTTAACACGGGAAGGTGCTGGTCTGATGAGCGATCCTGTATCATTCGAAAACGACCTGCTCGCACGGCGCCTCGAGGGCGTAAGAGCGGCGATCCGGGAGACCGAACGCTCGTCCGGAAGAAAAGAGGGGGACGTCACGATTCTGGCCGCGGTGAAATATGCGACCGCCGGGCAGATTGCGGCTCTCGCGCGTCTCGGTCTTGCCGATTTCGGCGAAAACCGCGCCGACAAGCTGGAGGCGGACCTTCCGTACGTCCGGGATCTCCAGGGAGTGAGGATGCATTTCATCGGATCGCTTCAGACGAGAAAAGCCCGCTTCGTGGTGCCGAACGTTTCGCTTATCCATTCGCTCGATTCGGTGCGGCTTGCCGACGAGATCGAAAAGGTTGCGGCCGCCGCGGGAATCGTCTCCCGCGTACTTGTCGAGATCAATTCCTCGCGCGAGGAATCGAAAGGCGGCGTGCTTCCCGAAGATGCGCCGGATCTCGCGAAATACGTTTTGTCGCTTCCGCACCTTTCGCTCCGCGGCTTTATGACGATGGGCGGCGCGGGGCTGACTCAGGACGAATACTACGACCTCTTCAGCGGGGTCGAGCGGCTCGCTTCCGGAATCTGGCGAACGAACCGGCTGCCCGGGAAGCCCTATCTTTCGATGGGGATGTCCGAAAGCTTCAGACCCGCGGTCGCGGCGGGAAGCGACTGCGTCAGGATCGGCAGAG
>JAGDAM010000260.1 GCA_017959485.1 Clostridia bacterium | reverse complement strand
CCGTTCTTATTAACGGAGGAATGGGCCTTTGCGACTTCTGCTTCTACCTTCTCTCGCAGTGCCTCGGCGCCCTTGCCGGATCCGGCGTGCTTGCGCTGATCTTTAAACTGGGCGGAGTTGCCGACAAAACCGGCGGACTCGGATCCAACGGTCTTGGCGGAGTGGGCGACAATATCGCCGCCGGACTGATCGTCGAGTGCCTTCTGACCTTCGTTTTCGTTCTTACCATCCTCGGCGTGACCTCGAAGAAAGCCGGACACGGCTCCTTCGGCGGCCTTGTGATCGGACTCACCCTGACGCTCGTCCATATTCTCGGCATAGGTCTTACCGGCACGTCGGTTAACCCCGCGAGAAGCTTCGGGCCGGCTCTCGTCGCCGCTTTCGGCGGCAACTCCGGACCGATCGGCGCTCTCTGGGTATTCATAGTCGGTCCGTTCGCCGGCGCCGCTCTTGCCGCGTTCTGCTACAGGTTTCTTGAGGGCGGAAAAGACAAATGACCGTCGGCGAGATTGTCGCGAAGCTTCGTGAAAAGCTTGCGTTGATCGAAAAATACGAGCACGCGCTTTCGATCGTCAATTTCGACTTCGAAACCGTCTGCCCCGGGCGGGCGAAAGAGGACGAGAGCGAGGTCATCAATCTGCTCGACGGAGAACTGTTCGCGCTTCTGTCGTCGGAGGAGATGAAGTCGCTCATTCTCGAACTCTACCGCCGCCGGGACGAGCTTGACGATCCGCTCGACCGGACTCTCGCGGAGCATCTCTACGAGGACCTGCGAAAGATAATCAACGTCTCGCCCGAGCTCGACCGGCGATCCAGCGAGATCTTTTCGGGCGCCTATATCGCCTGGGAACGCGCCAAACAGGCGGCGGATTATTCTCTTTTCCGGGAATCGCTCGAAAAGGCGGTCGGTGTTCAGAAGGAACTCATCGCTACGCGGTCCGACCGCAGCCCCGACGATTACGACGAAATGCTCGGAGACTGCGAGCCGGGAATGCTTCAGGCGGATCTCGATCCTTTCTTTGAGCGGCTGAAATCGGGGCTGATCGATCTTCTCGGCTCGATAAAGAAATCGCGCAAGGTTATACGCGAGGATTTTCTGCGCCGCCCGGTTCCGATCTGGCGGCAGGAGGCCTTTTCCCGTTATCTGCTGGAGACGATAGGGTACGATCTCTCGAGAGGAGCCGTCGCGACGACCGAGCATCCCTTTACGCTCGGCATCGCCCGTCAGGACGTCAGGGTAACCACCCATTACCACGAGGACGACGTCTTCTCCAATATGTATTCCATCATACACGAGGGCGGGCACGCAATCTTCATGCAGAACGAGCCGGCAGAGGATCACGATCATTATATAAACGACCGCGTGACCAACGGTATGCACGAGTCGGTCTCGAGGTTTTTCGAGAACGTGGTCGGCCGCAGCCGCGCCTTCATTCATCTGATCTATCCGGAATTTCAGAAGCTGTTCCCCGAGATTGCGGACGTCAGCGAACGGGAGCTGTACGAGGGCGTCAACGTCGTCAGGCCTTCTCTTATACGCACCGAGGCGGACGAAGTCACCTACTGCCTGCATATAATCATCAGATACGAGATGGAGAAGCTTATATGCTCCGGAAAAGCCGATTTCGACAAACTGAACTCCCTCTGGGCGGATCTTTACGAGGAGTATCTCGGGATCAGGCCCGGAAACGACAGAGAAGGGATCCTTCAGGACGTTCACTGGTCTTCCGGACTCGGTTATTTTCCGTCATACGCGATGGGTAACTGCTACAACGCGATGTATCTCGAGCGCATGAAGGCGGAATTCGATCTCGACGGCGCGATCGGGCAGGGAGATTTCGCGAAGATCAACGGCTGGCTGTCGGAAAACGTTTTCGGGAAAGCCAACCGACTCTCTCCGAAGGAGTGGATACTCGGCGTCGCGGGAAGACCGATTTCACCCGACGCTTTCCTCTCGTATCTGCGGAATAAATACTCTGAAATTTACGGTTTTTAAGGATTTACAATGAACAAATTCAAGGATCTGGAATACAGAAGACCCGACGTTCCCGCGCTGAAAAAGGATCTGAAGCGCTATATCGCGGATTTTAAAAAAGCCGGGAGCTTCGACGAGGCGGAAGCCGCCTTTCTCGGATTCGAACGAACCGTCGAGAGCGTAATGACGGCTCAGACGGTGGCGTCCGTCCGCAACACGATGAATATGAAAGACGAGTTCTACGACGGGGAAGTGTCTTTCTTTAACCGGACCCTGCCGAAACTGATGATGCTCATCAAAGCGGCGGGCAAGGCGATGCTCGCGAGCCCCTACCGTCCTCAGCTTGAGGAAAAATACGGCAGGAAGTTTTTCCTTGACATAGAGGTCCAGAACAAACTATTCAAACCGTCGATAATATTCGATTCGATTAAAGAGAGCAATCTCTGCACCGAGTACTCGAAGACGGCCGCCGCCTGCTCGGTCGAGTTCAGGGGCGAAAAGTGCAATTTCTACGGCCTTTTGCGCCACATGGAGTCGGTCGACAGGGAAGAGCGCCGGGAGGCGTTCGCCGCCTGGGCAAAGCTTTACGAGGGTATTTCCGGAAAGCTCGATTCGATTTACGACAAACTGGTAAAGATCCGCTGCCGGATGGCGAAAAAGCTCGGCTTTAAGAGCTTTATCGACTACGTTTATCTCGCGAGAGGACGGTACGATTACGGCCCCGCCGAGGCCGCCGCTTTCAGAGAGGCGGTGCGCGAATACGTGACTCCGGTCTGCGAACGGATGTACCGCGAACAGGCCGAGCGGCTGGGACTGCCCCGGCTCGAGTTCTACGACGAGAAGCTGGTTTTCCCGGACGGAAACGCGCTGCCGATCGGAACGCCCGAGGAGCTCACCGAAAAGGCCCGTCTGATGTACGAAGAGATGTCGCCTGAGACCGGCGAGTTCTTCAACTTTATGACCGAACACGAGCTGTTCGACTTCGTGACGCGCGAGAACAAGCATCTCGGCGGCTACTGCACATTCCTCGCCGACGAAAAGGCGCCCTTCATCTTCTCGAATTTCAACGGAACGAGCGACGATATCGACGTTCTGACTCACGAGGCGGGACACGCTTTCGAGGCGTACTACTCTTCGAGAAGACTGCCGCTCACGTCGATGACCTTCTCCACCAGCGAGATCAACGAGATCCATTCGATGACGATGGAACTCTTCGCCTATCCTTACATGGAGCGCTTTTTCGGCGAGCTGACCGGAAAATATCTCTACGCGCATTTCACCGAAGCGCTGAAGACCATCCCCTATCTCGTCTCGGTCGACGAGTTCCAGCACAGGGTGTTTGAAAATCCCCGCGCCACCGCGGCCGAAAGGCGTGAGATCTGGCGGTCTGTCGAAAAGAAGTATATGCCCTGGCGCAACTACGACGGAAACGAATTTCTCGAGGGCGGCGGCTTCTGGATGCAGAAGCAGCACATTTTCCTCTATCCCTTCTATTATATCGACTACGCGCTCGCGCAGATGGACGCCTTCTCGCTCTTCAGGATGAAGACCGGGGGCGGGGACGCATGGGGAAGCTACCTAAAGCTCTGCGGCATGGGAGGAATGTACGGCTACTTCGAAACGCTGGAAAAAGCGGGAATACCCAATCCTCTCGACCCAGAAACGGTGAAGCTCGTCGCCGAGTTTGCCGACGCGCAGTCGCGGACGTTTGAGAATTGCCTGAAACTTAACGATTCCGATACCTGACGTTCAAAAAACCGTCATTTTCGCCCTTTATAATCAAAGGCAACACCGGACGATTCGACGCACGCGTCGGATTGAGCGATGTTGCCTTTATTATAAGATTTCGGATTATCAAGGGGGAAAAAACAATGAAAAAAACAGTTTGCATCATAACCGCCTTTCTTTTGATAATAGGATTATCGTCCTGCGCGGGGAATGACGCGGGCGGCGACGGTACGGACGCCGGAAACGGCTCGGGATCGGTCGCCTCTCCGGTGACCGACGCGTCGGTAAACGCCTCCGAGGCGACCGGAGATTTCGCCGTCGCCACGTCGGACGGAAAGTATACCTTGGACGGCGGAGTCTGCACCATAACGTCGGGCGGAACCTATTCGCTCTCGGGCAGATTCGAAGGACGGATCGTCGTCGACGCCGGCGACGGGTCGGACGTCGTTATCGAACTTAACGGAGTCACCGTTATCGGCTCGGACGACTCGCCGGTGAAGATTCTGTCGGCGGGAGACGTCGATATTTCCGCGAAGAAGGGCACCGAGAACCTGATCAGCGACACACGTACGGCGAAGACCGCCGACGACGCGTCGCAGGGCGAGGGCGCGATATCTTCCGAGACCGATCTAAAACTGAAGGGGACGGGAACTCTCGTAGTCAGCGCGGGATACAACAACGGAATACACACGGCGAAGGATCTTAAGATTCAGAAACTGTCTCTGAAGGTCACGGCTCCGAACAACGCTCTCCGCGGAGGCGATTCGGTCGAAATACTGAGCGGTACCGTGATCGCGATCTCAACCGGCGGCGACGGAATCAAAACCGTCAGCACCGACACCGACAAGTCGGGGAACACCCGCGGCGACGTGCTGATCCTCGGCGGATCGGTGGCGGTCTACGCCGCGGGTGACGGAATCCAGGCGGCTCACAGCTTTGCTCTCGCGTCGACCGACGGGGAAGCGGCGCCCTCGCTTTCGATCTACACCGGTTCGTACAGCGGCTACACTGCGTCTTCGGCGTCTGTCAGCTCTTACAAGGGAATAAAGGCGCAGAACGAGCTGACCGTGTCGGCCGGACTTCTCACCGTTCAGTCGTACGACGACGGACTTCACGCAGATATCGGGACGGTCTTCGAGGACGGCACGAAGGGACTCGGCGCAGTCAGCATATCCGGAGGAAGCGTCGTGATCTCAGTATATTCTCCCGAAAACAAGACCTTCGGGGGCCGACAGGGCCCGGGCGGGCGCCAGGGATTTCAGCAGGCGACTGTGTCGGGCGCCGACGGAATACACTCCGACGGAACTCTCAGCGTTTCGGGCGGTAATATCGTAATAGACAGCGCCTACGAGGGACTGGAAGCCAACGTAATAGAGATTTCGGGCGGAAACACGAAGGTTGCCGCCAACGACGACGGAATAAACGCCTGCCGTGGCGCTTCGACTCCGCTCGTATCGGTCAGCGGCGGATTTCTCGACGTCTCCGTACCCGCCGGCGGCGACACCGACGGGATTGATTCCAACGGCAGCTACAGACAGACGGGCGGAATCGTAATTGCGCGCGGGCCGAACAGCGAGATGGCCGCCGCTCTCGACGCGGACGGAACGGTTACGGTTTCGGGAGGGACTCTGATTATCCTCGGATACGGAAGGGTCAGCGCCTCGGGCGGAGTTTCGTCATATTCGCTCTCGCTTCACTCGGCGGGAAGCCATACCGTAACGGTCGGAACCGTGACCTATACCTTCGAAAACTCGTCGTCATACGGCAGGACGGTCTGCTACAGCGACGTTAAAGTGTCTTCCTGATTCGTCTGCGCGGGATAATCCTCGCAAGCGTCTTGATTTTCACCGTCTTTTATTGTATAATATATACGATAAAAATTTGAACGGAGCACACGCATAAATGATTCAGAAAGACGTAACGATAATCAACTACGGCGGACTGCACGCCAGACCGGCCACAATATTCATCCAGAAGGCGAATTCCTACAAATGCTCGGTCTGGGTTGTCAAGGACGAGCGCAAAGTTAACGCGAAGAGTCTGCTCGGCGTGCTTTCTCTCGGAATCGCCCAGGGAATGACGGTGACGCTCGTGGCTGACGGTGAGGACGAGAAAAAGGCGCTTGACGGACTTGAGGCGCTGATTGCGTCCGGACTGTCCGAGTAACCTTCTGAAATACCCGGCAATACCGTGCGTCGAACCGCGCGGTATTGCCTTATCTTTCAAAAAGACAGTTACACGCCGGTCGTGACCGATCCGCGCGGCAAGAGGCAACAATGACCGATAAACTTGACGCGCCTTCGAGAAGGGAAATACTTCTGAGGGAGGCGAACGATCTGCCCGCGTCGCCGGGGGTCTACATTATGAAGGACCGAGGCGGAAGGGTAATATACGTCGGCAAATCTAAAAAA
Source organism: Clostridia bacterium (assembly GCA_017959485.1). Next base: position 1,565 of record JAGDAM010000260.1, on the reverse strand, counting down.
CTGCGCGACAGGGTATCGCAGTATTTCATCGACAGCGAAAAAAGCGTCAGAACCGGACGTATGGTCGCGTCGGTCTGGTCGTTCGACCGGATTCTCTGCGACAGCGAAATCGAGGCGCTTGCGCTCGAAAACAATCTTATCAAGAAATATTCGCCGCGGTACAACGTCAAACTTAAGGACGCGAAGTCCTATCCCTATATAAAGGTCGGCGGCGGCAGCTATCCCGTGCTTTCGATGTCCCGGGACCGCAGCGATCCCGACGCTCTCTATTTCGGGCCTTATTCCGGATCCGCCACCGCTTTTTCGGTCATTTCGACGGTGAACGGAGTTGTCGGCCTGCCTTCCTGCCGCCATAAATTTCCCGAAAAGATCGGGAAGGTCAGACCCTGCGTATATTACCAGATCGGGAAGTGCCGGGGGATCTGCAAGGGCGGCGTGTCCGAAGAGGAATACGCCGGAATGATTTCCTCCGCCTGCGAACTGCTGAAGGGCAACACCGCCGCGCTGCGCCGCGGACTCTCTGAAAAGATGCTCGAGTATTCCGAAAAGGAAATGTACGAGGCGGCCGCCGGAGTCAGAGACTCCATCGCGGCTCTGCGCCGGCTCGGCGAGAATCAGAAGGCGGTCGACGACCCCGACGTTTTCCGAGACGCCTGCGCCGTGGCCTCATCGGGAGGAGTATCCGCGCTCTCTCTCCTGATAGTCAGGGAGGGGCGGCTCACCGACAAGATCGACAGCGTCTGTTCCGACGGAACCGGCGACGTGTCCGGTTCGGCGGTAAGCATACTTTCCGATTATTACTCAAGGAGCGCCGGATTCCCGGAGGAGCTTCTGCTCGGAGACGGATTCGGCGAGGAGGAACGCGCGCTGCTTGAGGGTTATCTGTCGAGCATCGCGAAAAAACGCGTGAGGGTCAGGATCCCCGAGCGCGGAAACGGAAAAAAACTCTGCGTCATGGCTGCCGAAAACGCGCTTGAGTACGCAGAAAAGACGGGCAGGGAGCTTTCGGTTTCCGATTCGACTGCGGAAAAACTCGGAGAACTGCTCGGGTGCGAGGTCCTGCCCGAACGCATAGAGGCCTTCGATATTTCGGGATTCGGAAACGAATGCCTGACCGCCGGAATGATCGTCTGCGAGCGGGGCAGATTCGTTAAAAAGGATTACCGCCTCTTCAGAATGAAGACGGTCGGGACGCAGAACGACTTTGCCTCGATGAAGGAGGCGGTCGGGCGGCGGCTTGCCCGCCTGGCGGAGCAGGACGCGGAGGAGGACGCCTTTTCACGCTGGCCCGACCTGATTCTCGTCGACGGCGGCTCGGCGCAGCTCGAAGCCGCCCGCGAAGCGGCGAGAGAGCAGGGAGTCGACGTCTTTATCGCCGGAATGGTAAAGGACGGCAGCCACCGCACGCGCGCGCTCGTCACCGCGGACGGGATCGTCGACATTTCCCGGGAGCAGGACGTTTTTTCGCTGATCTACCGTATTCAGGAAGAGATACACAGGTTTACCGTCAGGGCGATGACCGATTCAAAGCGAAAAACGGTCAGACGCTCTTCGCTCGAAAAGAT
>JAGDAM010000259.1 GCA_017959485.1 Clostridia bacterium | reverse complement strand
GTTTTTATGACACTACGCTCCCACGAGCCATTTGTATTAATAACCCGGGGCACTCTGACAACTGTTCTGTTCCGGATGCCGTTGATGACTCAATACTGGAAGAAAAGTTGACTCCTCTCCTCAAGCAGTATGGCTTGATGTCCGAAGAAGAAGGCATGCTGCTTCAAAATAACGGTTTCCCGGTAGGTACTCCTTCAATTGAGTTAAAATCATTAACAGACGGAACAATGGGTCTTTTTTTGAGAATCCATATTTCTAAAAACGGCGTGTGGACTGGGGCGACGGTAAGGATTTTTGTACCTTTTGAGACACTCGCACTGAGTTGATATGGATCACACACTTGGTATATGGCGAGTTTCGCATGCGGTACGGCAGCTGCCGGCTGCCGCACCGCAAACGCATGGCGGGCTAAGCCCGCACCCATAATATGAACAAGCCGGATCCGGGGAACAAAATGTCCCCGGATCCGGTCTTTCAGCGCCGTTCGTATTATTCGTTACAAATAAGCTTCCTGTAGGTTACTGGAATCGACGGCGCGTCGCAGACCTGGATCAGGGAACGCAGTTCGCCACCGCAGTAGGTGAAGCGGAGAAAGCCGTCCCATCCGTAGACCGAGGGATCAACGTCGGCAATCAGATATTCTCCCGTGTCCCGTCCGCGCGGTCTCAGAACGTGAAACCGGTGCGCCTTTCCGTTGAGCGAGAAGACGTCTCCCTTGATTACGATCGCCATATAATCGCTGCCGTCCGACCATCTTCCCTGAAGTTCGGGCAGCAGTTCGTCGGCGACGTCATAGCTGCCGTAACGCGAGCGGTCGGTCTTCCGGAGCACCGTCAAGTCATCGCCGGTTATCGGAAAGTGTTTTGTCAGTTCCAGTTCTTCGCCACGCAGAACGAGGGACGTCACCTCGGCGTAAGGCCTCAAATCGGACCGGTATGCCAATTCACGCTTTTTCGGCTTGAGTTCGGTCCCGCATTCAGTTCCTATAATCCTGAAAGTCGTTTCGAGAACCGGAGCGTTCCGCCAGAGAATAGTCAGTTTGTTTCCGGATATCTCGATTCTGGTCCCGAGTACCCCGGGTTCCTCCCAGGCGCCGTCGAGCGCCTTTAAGGTGTTTTTGCGTAATACGGGCATGTGATAAAACCTCCGGGTGATACCCGTCATTCGAAATAACCCCTGTATCTGATCTCGATTCTGTCGTCCGGGAAAAGATACGAATAGAGGTCGATGAAGTAATCGTCGGTCATACTGGCGATGTAGTCGGTGACTATCCGGTCCGGCGGGTCGGAAGTGTACGGGCGCCGCCTTCTGTAATGGCTGCTGTTCACGTAGGCGATATGCTGGGTGAAGACGGGAGACGACCTGTTTTCGTTAACCAGATCGGAATACAGTTTTTCGTACATCCGGAACATCATCGGGCGGACGTTCGCGTCGAGCCCCGCGGCGGCTGTCACCGGGTGGTATATGAGGCGGTAGTTGTCGCGTCTCGCGTTTATCATCGCGCGGTAGTGTTCGAGGTCCATCTTGATATAGGGCTTGCCGTAGCTGTTGGTTATAATGTTGACCTCGAGATTGTTGACTATCTCGGCGTTTATCGTGCCGATGCCGTCGCCCTCGAAGACCTCTTCGGACAGGAAGCCGCACCTGTCGGCGTCCTGCCGGTCTTTGCCCAGATAGGCAATCACGTCGGCAAAACGGACGACGCAGCCCTCGAGCGTCGAGGGGATCAGCTCCGAAAAGTATTTACGGTCGGACGAGCATTTTTCCATCAGCTCGTCGAATTCGTCGAAGGACGAAAGAGAACTCGGGTGGTACTCGTCGTGCGTCACCTCGCCGTTGTGGCAGGCGATTCCGATCAGCGTCTGAAGCGAGATATTGTAGGGAAAGATTCCGTCGAGGACTCTCACCGAATGGATGTTGTGCGAGAAGCGCCTGCCCGTCCTGCCGTAAACGATTTCATCCAGGTATTTTTCTCCCGAATGGGCGAAGGGCGGATGCCCGATGTCGTGTCCGAGAGAGATCGCCTCGATCAGATTGAGATTGAGGTTAAGGGCGGACCCTATCGTGCGGGCGATCCTCGAAACGAGAAGCACGTGAAGAATTCTGCGGGAGACGTCGTCGTTTTTGTAAAGCGGAAAGACCTGAGTCTTGTCCGAATACCTGTTGAAGAAGGGACAGTAGAGAATCTTGTCGCAGTCCTGAACGAAGGGGGAGCGCAGAGCGCTCGAGCGTGAGCTGGTCTGGCGTCTGATCGCTGCGGATTCGTCGAAAGCGAGGCGGGCGAAGGTGCCCGTCTCTTTTTCGTAGCGCATCCGCTCGGCAAGTTCCTTCGGTATGGTTTCGTAATTGTACTGTTTCGGCATATCAGATATATTCCGGTTCTTCGTTTTTTTCGGCTGAATCGGTATCGGGTCTCACGGTATAATCCTCAAAATCCGAGAAGTCCTCGGGAGCGCCGCGCACCGCGGAGTCGGCGACAAAGCAGCAGAAGGCGGCAAAAGTCATTACTAAGAGGGGCAGTGTGAGCGTAGACGCCTTATCGAAAAGAATATTGAACGCGACGCTGACCGCGGGAAGCGACGAAAGAGCGGCGCATAGTTTTCCGAACCGGCGCAGGGCGAAAATCAGAACGGCCGCTCCGAAAATCAGAAGCAGAAGACGGATATACGCCTTTTGCTGCTCCGGATCGATCGTGTTCAGAACCTTTAAACGCATCTGCCCGATTTCGATGTCCGAATTGAAGTCGGACAGGAGCGATCTCGCCTCGTCCTCTCCGTAGTTCTGGAACTTTCGCAGGATTATCGACACGAGGTCTGGATACGCGCGCACCTGTGGGGAAATCGTGAAGGTATTTTCCGGGAAGGATTCCTCGATTTTCGCGGACGCCTCGAAAATCCTTTGAAACCTGACCGTCCACGCGGCGGTAGCGGCCGACAGCCCGAAGAGGCAGAATCCCGCAACACGGGCGGGACGCCGGCGGAGCCGGCGCGTCGACTCGGCGCAGAGCGCGAAGGCGGCGAAGAGATGCGCGAGAATCAGAACGGTGATTGCCATCGGCCGCTTAGTCAGCTGCGAGTTTGCGATCAGCTGAGCGTCGAAGGCGAGCAGCAGCACCGAGGCGACAAGACCGACCTCGGGCTGCCGTTTGAACACCGCGGAGGCGGCCGCCGAAAGAAACAGGAAAAAGGCGAGCCGCAGATAATCCCTGTTGTGCTGCGCCGATTTTATGAACTGAACCGGCTTTGATTCGCCCTTTTCAAGCTTTTTCTCGTCCGGCTTGTATTTTACGTAGAGGGTGACGAGGTAGATCAGGATGAGCACCGCCAGCAGAATTGCAATTCCCGCGGTAAAAGCTCTCAGAAATTTCATTTTCCCGTTGTCCCTCCGTCTTTTATCCGTATTCTCCGCACCTCGGTGAAACCGGGGCAGGGAAGACCTTTTTTAAATGCGCTGATTACGTCGGCAGATTCGCGTCTGCTCTCGACGGTGAAGATAAAGAAACCCGAACCGATACGGTATTCCCGGAGAAGTTCGCGTTTGTCCCCCATATAAACGGGAAGACAGTTGAAAATCTCCGAACGGTGATCGAACGCGCGCAATACCGGGAACTTTTTCCCGATCCGGTCGGTGAGAAACGCCTTTCCGCTGCCGCAGACACTGCACCCTCCGAGCTCGGAGCCGACGCATTTCTCGGTTATCATCAGGGGAAGCCGCCCGTAAACTATCGGTACGGTTCCGGGGCCGAGATCGCGCAGACGCGGCAAAGTCAGTTCGGGCGACGGGACGATATCCGCAAAACCCGCAAGGAAGGCGAGCGACGCGCTTTCGCGGTTGGTGACGTTGAGACGGAAACCTCCGTGGAGGGTCATTCCTTTTCCCGCCGCGAGCGGGAGATGTCCGTAGTTTCCGACAAGGCCGTGCGTGATTCCCTCCGACTGGGCGCGGGATAACATTTTTTCGACCGCCTCCTCCTCGCCGTCATAGATTACGGGAGGGAGGTATATCCCGTCGACGCGGACGTCGGTCGGCACACGGTCGAGTTTTTCCGCGGGTACGAAGATCAGGTCGAAATAGTCCCGGGCTTCCCGGGGAATCGATTCCGGAGAATAGAAGAGCGCGTATCTTACTTTCCGCGGCGCGGGACCCGGTATCCGTTCCGGACGGGCGTCCGGGAAAATTTCGGGCGGTGCCGCGGTTATTTCGGGCAGTACCCGGTCTGTTTTGGGCGGTTCGGCGGCAGAGACGGATGACGCCGAGTCGGCTTTGGACCGTTCGGTCCGCACTCCGAGCATCCGGTGCCCGGGAGTCGCGGAATCGTCGAAATAGTCCGAGGTGAACCCCTGTCTCGAAAAAACGCGGGCGAGATATCTCATCTCTTCGTCGGTCGCCCGACGCCTCCCGTCGAGCAGGCGCCGCCAAACAGATACGACGGCCGCGACGTATGAGGGCGGCTTCATCCGTCCCTCTATCTTGAGAGAACTGACGCCGAGCGAGAGTATTTCGGGGACGAAGCGCGCGAGGGAAAGGTCCTTAAGACTGAGCGGATAGGACTGCCCGTTCGGCGTTCGGTAGGGAAGGCGGCAGGGCTGCGCGCATTCTCCGCGGTTGCCCGAGCGGCCGCCTATCACCGAAGACATAAGGCACTGTCCCGAGTGGCAGACGCAAAGCGCTCCGTGAACGAAGATTTCGGTCTCGACGCCGGTATTTTTAACGAATGAGGCAATTTCGGACGCCGGAAGCTCGCGCGCGAGCACGACGCGGGAAAAGCCGAGCTTTTTCATGAAGAGGCCGCCCGCGGAGGAGTGGACCGACGTCTGCGTGCTGGCGTGAAGAGGAAGTCCGGGGATGACGCTTCTGATCAGCGCGGCGCCTCCGAGGTCCGCGACGATCAGCGCGTCGGCGCCCGCTTCGGCCGCCTCAATCGCGGCTTTTACGAAAGCGTCGGTTTCGCGGTCGTAAACAAGGGTGTTCAGCGTGACGTGGATTCTCACTCCTGCGGAGTGGGCGAGCCGTACCGCCGCGCGGGTCTCGTCGGGAGAAAAGTTGACGGCTCCCGCGCGGGCGTTGAACCCTTTCATTCCGAGATAGACCGCGTCGGCTCCGGCGTCAATCGCCGCCTCGAGCGCACGGAAGGATCCGGCGGGGGCGAGCAGTTCGGGAAGACGCTCTTTCATCCGTCTACTCCGCGACGGTCAGCCGAATGATCAGTTCAAGGTCGTCCGGCTGAACGGCCGCCTCATGCGCCGCCTTGCAGCGCCTGACGGCCCCGCACTTTTGGCATTTGTGAACGATTATATAACCTTTCCTGCTGTCGGGAATAGCCGATACCGGTTCCATAAGCCCTCCGCATTCGCTCCGGCGGTCTCCCGGATTGTCGTCCAGGTGTACCGACCAGAGACAGAAGGGACAGTGGTTTCTCGAAGAATAGCCGAGCGGAAGAACGGTCCTGCCGCAGTTCGCGCAGACGAAGCCGGAGTCGTTCTTTACGAAGAGACGTTCCGCGCCCGCTTCCCGACGGTTCATTTTCCGTTCTTGGGCAGTATACGGTCGATTCCGCCCATATAAGGTCTCAGGACCTCGGGAATATCCACCGATCCGTCGGCGTGCAGGTGATTTTCAAGGAAGGCGATGAGCATTCTGGGCGGCGCCACGACGGTGTTGTTGAGAGTGTGGGGCAGATAGGTGCCCGACGCGCCCTTTACGCGCATCTTGAGGCGCCTTGCCTGAGCGTCTCCGAGGTTGGAGCAGGAGCAGACCTCGAAATACTTTTGCTGTCTAGGCGACCAGGCCTCGATGTCGCAGGACTTCACCTTGAGATCCGCGAGGTCGCCCGAGCAGCACTCGAGCTGACGGACGGGAATCTCAAGCGAGCGGAAGAGCTCAACCGAGTATCTCCACATCTTTTCGTACCACTCCATGCTGTCCTCGGGACGGCAGACGACTATCATCTCCTGCTTTTCAAACTGATGGATGCGGTAGACGCCGCGCTCCTCGATACCGTGGGCTCACTTTTCCTTGCGGAAGCAGGGAGAGTAGCTGGTAAGAGTGAGGGGCAGGGTCGCTTCGGGTATGATCTGATCGATAAACCTTCCGATCATCGAATGCTCGGACGTGCCGATGAGATAGAGGTCTTCTCCCTCGATCTTGTACATCATGGCGTCCATGTCGTTCTGGCTCATGACGCCCTCGACGACGTTTCCGTGGATCATAAAGGGCGGGATGCAGTAGGTGAACCCCTTGTTAATCATAAAGTCTCTGGCATAGGCAAGGACGGCGGAATGAAGCCGCGCCACGTCACCGAGCAGATAGTAGAATCCGCTGCCCGAAACGCGTCCCGCGGCGTCCATATCGATGCCGGCAAGCTTTTCCATAATTTCGGTGTGATAGGGAATCTCGAAATCCGGCACCTTCGGCTCGCCGAAACGCTCGACCTCGACGTTTTCCGAGTCGTCTTTGCCGATCGGAACGGAAGGGTCGATGATGTTGGGGATGCGGAGCATGATCCGGCGGATCTTCTCCTGAAGTACCGGCTCCTGCGCCTCGAGCGAGGCGAGCCGCGCCGCGTCGGCGGCGACTCTCGCTTTGACTTCCTCCGCTTCCTCGCGTCTGCCCTGAGCCATGAGGGCGCCTATCTGCTTCGACAGCCGGTTCTTTTCGGCGCGCAGATCGCTCGCCTCGGTTATAGTCCGGCGCGACTCGGCGTCGAGCGCGATGACTTCGTCAACGAGCGGGAGTTTTTCGTCCTGAAATTTTCTGCGGATGTTTTCACGTACCGCTTCGGGATTTTCTCTCAGAAATTTGATGTCAAGCATAGCTGTATCTCCGTTTTGGAATAATAATCATTTGAATTGCGGGGCTCTCAGCGAGTCCAGCTTAAGCGCTTTTGCGTAGGCGAGCTTCAGAAAACCGGATGCGTCGAGGTCGCCGTAAACGTCGCGCGGCATCTTTTCGGGCCTGTGGGATTTTGTGACCTCGAAAGTCATGACGCCGGTGTATTTCGCCCGGTCGAGCCGTTCGGCGATACCCTTCCAGTCCGCGACTCCGTCGAAGGGTAAAAGATGCAGATCGTCGTACCAGGTTATCTTCGGCTCGGTCTGACCCATATTGTCGTTGAAATGGGTCGCTATCAGTTTGTCGCCGAAAATGAAGGGAATATCGGTGCGGCCGTTGTAGCACATCTCGTGTCCGGTGTCCCAGCAGAATCCTACCGAGGGAATGCCGGAAAGCGCGTCGCGCAGGGCTATCAGATACTCGATCCCCTCCACGTTTTCATAGGCAATCTTTACCCCGAGACGGTCCGCCTCCTCCGAAAGCCGCGCGAACCGGTCGATTCCCGCCGACGTCGGACGGTGGCGGTCCATACCGATAATCGGGTGAACGATCATTATACCGACGCCGAACTCGGCGCAGTCGCGAAGGCAGTCGAGAAGTTCGGACAGAGCCGGTTCGCCGTCTTCGGAATCAAGCCACATTCTGTCTGCGTGTTTGAAGGGGGAGTGAACCGACTGGTAAAAGAGTCCCGTCGATTCAGCCGCCGCGCGCGCCTGACGGATGCTTTCCTTTCCCGACCATCCGGTAAAGAAGGCCTCGAATCCCGCCTCGCCTATCATCGGTATCAGTCTGTCGTTCGGTATTCCGAGACCCATTCCGGTCCCGATTCCGTGGAGCACTTTCATATCGCCGCCGCCTTGTTTTTTAGTAATGTGTTATATATTATATCATATCCCGACGCTAAATAGAAGAGAATTGTGCAATTATTTCGGCTTCGGCTTGACATATCGGGTGCGAGATGGTAAAATAGTGAATACAGCGAGGGGATCGCCCGAAGATCCCCGGAAAAAACAAAGCCACGGACGGAAGTCTTATGAAATCAAACAGCGACAACGCAATGCCCCGGGCGCGCAGGGGCGGAAGCATACGCTTTCAGCTTTTCTTTATCGATCTTCTGACTCTTCTACCGCTTTCGGCGCTTTTTATTTTTGCCGTTTCATCCTGCCGTAATGCTCTCGCAATCGTTCTGTCGTCTTTCACGATTGTCCTGATTACGCTCGCATTCCGGCTTCTGTTAAAGTGTTACGTTCAGATCTGGCGTTTCGGAGGCATACAGTCGTATATCAGGGAACTTGCCGCCGACGCCCTCGCCGCCCTTCTGATCTTCGCGGTTCGCCTTTTGCTTTACCTTCTTCCTTCGGGTTCGTTCGACCCCGGAATCGGCGCGGCGGAGACGGTCGTTCTGTCGGCGGTTATCTGCCTGTTTTCTCTCTCGATCCGCATGATTTACAGATACGCGTACAAGTGCGGTGGCAGAAAGGACGCAATCGGAGCGTTTCTGCGCGCAGCGCTGCGCGTTTTCGCCGGGAAAAAGATATATCTTGAATTCGAGCAGATCGCCGTCGACCGCGAACAGCTTCACCGGATAGCTATCATCGGCGCGGGGCTGACCGGCGCCGCTCTCGCCGAAGAACTCATGACCACCGCAAAGCCGCAGGTCATCCCGGTGCTTATTGCGGCAACCTCTCCCGACCAGGTCGGGCGGGAGCTTTACGGCATACCCGTCGTTGACGTCTCGATCGTAACTCCCGAGTATCTTCGCGAAATCGGGGTTTACCAGGTCGTATTCTGCGTTCCCAACGCCGGACCCGACGAACGGGTTACGCTTTTCAATTACTACCGCAGGGCCGGGATCTCGGTCAAGGTGTTCGATTTTCCTCTTCTCGGCGTCGAGTTCGGCGGAGAAAACAAGAAGATGATCCGCGATTTCGACATCGAGGAACTGCTCTTCCGGAAACCCGTCAACTGCCTTGATTCGTCAAGCCGCGAGTTCTACGGAGGGAAGACGGTCCTTATAACGGGCGGCGGCGGTTCGATCGGTTCGGAACTCTGCCGCCAACTGGCGGCGCTGCGGCCGCGCAAGATAATAATTCTTGACGTCTATGAAAACGGCGCGTACGATCTTAAGACCGAACTGGCCGCAAAATACGGCAGCGAATCCGATATAGTCATCGAGATTCTGTCGGTCTGCAATCTGCCGGCTCTTGAACGGGTGTTCGCAAAATACCGCCCGGATATCGTCCTTCACGCCGCGGCTCACAAACACGTTCCTCTTATGGAGCACAACTGCGCGGAGGCGGTAGTCAACAACGTTTTCGGCACCCTGAACGTTGTAAAATGCGCCGAAAAATACGAAGCGGAAAGATTCCTGATGGTCTCGACCGACAAGGCGGTCAATCCTACCAACGTGATGGGCGCGACCAAGCGGATGTGCGAAATGATAGTGATGTCTCACGCCGCCAAGGGAGGAAAGACCTCCTTCTGCGCGACGAGATTCGGCAACGTGCTCGGCAGTTCGGGGTCTGTAATCCCGCTCTTCAAACGTCAGATCGCAGCCGGCGGGCCGCTGACCGTAACCGACAAGCGGGTAATAAGGTACTTTATGACCATCCCTGAGGCGAGCCAGCTCGTTCTCAGATTCGGTCAGATGGCGGAAAACTGCGAACTGTTCGTCCTGGATATGGGGAAGCCGGTCCGAATACTCTACCTTG
>JAGDAM010000258.1 GCA_017959485.1 Clostridia bacterium | reverse complement strand
GGAATATCGCCCAGGTGGCGCCGGCCGTTACTCTGATCTTGCCGTCGACCTCGAAGGTCTCGCCGCTTTCATCGGCGACCGTGAGCGTGCGGTCGTCCTTCGTGATCCCGGCGACCGCCAGGATCTCAGGTACGGGGTCAGTCTCCGGAACCGGAGCCGTCGTATTCGACGGAGGCGGCGTCGTCTCGCTTCCGCTGCCCGGACCGCATCCGGTGAACGTCAGCGCAAGCAGCAGAGCGGCGGCGGCAAGAGACGTAATCATTCTTTTTTTCATCATTATCACCTCATCCTCTCAGCGGCAGTCGCAGAAGCAGACAGCATATCCGTTGATGAACACCGCCACCGAAGTCCGGCCGTACGCCGGGGACGACGGACCGGTACCGGTAAACGGCGTCGCGACGAAGATCGCGCATCCCTCCTCGGGAATCCCCCTGAACGAAAGGGCGAAAAGGTGTCCCGCCCCGAGCGACGTCGCGGTCATCGTTGCCGCGCCCCCGCGCTCCTCGAGGACCCCGAATATCTGCGTGCAGTACATATTCCCGAGATCGAGTCTGCCGCCGGAAGTCATGACGCTGATATTGAACCCGGCGTATTTCGCCTGGCCGATATCCCTGACGGCGGCAACGAGTCTCGCTCCGCGTTTTCCGTCCGCCGTGTACTCCTGCGCCGCGGCGGTATAGACCGACTGGGTACCGGATACCTCGGTCAGAGGTTTGAACAGCGCGGCGAGTGCCGCGGCGTCGGCGTCGGTCCCGAGCAGCGCGTACGGAGCAGGTTCAGCGCCGTCGTAGCCCGCCGAGACGTCGTATTTTGATTCGCCCGGGGCGGACGCCACCGGAGCAAGGTCGCTCTGGGTATAGCAGTCGGCGAAAAGAGCCGTCGAGGGATCCACCTGAGCGGTACCGCCCTGGTCCTTCTTCTCGAGATAGCAGAGGCCGGCGGATTTCCCGGCGGTATCGCAGGTGACGGTTCCCAGGAAAAACGTGTTTCTCAACTCACAGTTACCGCATAGACGGCCGACAATACCGCCGCAGTCGGTGGCCGCGGTTATATCGGCGTCGCAGACGCAGTTCGTGATCACGGCCGTCTTCTTGTTTCTCACAAGTCCGATCAGTCCGCCGACGGCGTCCTTACCGCGGATCGCACCGGTGAAGGAGCAGTTTTTATATTCGTTTTTCCCCGAGGCGCTGGCCGCGCAGCCCACAAGAGCTCCGAGGTATGAACTTTCGGCTATGTCCCCCAGAAGATAGCTGTTGGTCACGACGATTCCCGACATGATGTTGTCGCCCCAGGACTGGGAGGCTACTATACCGGCCCACGACGGGTTCGGTTCGCCGTCCTTGTAAAGCTCGATATAGCAGTCCGACAGCTTCAGGTCGCGGATAGTGGAGTTTTTGATCACTCCGAACAATCCCATATTCTGTGCGTTGCTTTTGATGTAGATGCCTGAGATCGTGTGTCCCTGACCGTCGAAAACGCCCTGGAACGGGTTCGACGTTCCGGGACCGATGGGGTTCCACCCGGTCAGCCGTGTCCCCGGCGCGGCAGTGAATCCGAACGCGTCGGCCTCGCCATCGTTCCAGACGATGTCGGCTCCGAGCCTTACCGTCTTGCCGGCAAAGCTGTTGGTCTTCGCGAGTTCGGCAAAGAAGGCGAGTTCTCCCTTTGTAGAGATCGTGTATTCCGGAGCCGCAGCGTCGTACCACTGTTTGTCGGCGTCTGTGATCTCGTACTCGACCGTTTCGGCATCGGCGGAAAATGCGCCGAGCGGGCAGGCTAGCAGGATCAGCACGGCAGCCGTCAGGGCGGCGGCCGTTCTCAGCAAAACGGGTCTTTTCATTATTATTCCGGTCTCCTTCCGTCAATAGATCATATACTTACCGGCGTCTTCCAGTCGTTTCCGGCGCCGCAGCAGTACATTATTATCCTGTGAAGATTCAGCTCGTATTCGAAAGAATACGGGTTTTCCTTTTCTCCTCTTACCATCGCCGCGAAATCATACAGCAGGTCGTCATACCTCGCGGTACCTGAGAGGTCCTTCGGAAAATCCAGCTGACGTCTGCAGTCGCGATAGGTCCTGGAATCGCGCTTCAGCGTCAGGTATGCCTTCATCGGACATTCCAGAGGCATGATCTCGTAGGTCCCCTCGCTTCCGCATACGACTAGCTGGCGTCTGCCGTAACCGTTGACCTCGGTCGACGCCGCCTCTACTATCGACACCCCGTGCGGATACTCGAAGGCAGCGAGAGCAAAGTCCTGACAGTCCACTCCGTCGAACCCGGTACGCTTGATATAAGCGTGTATATCGTCCGGCATACCCATGATATTGCAGACAAGATCCGCCATATGGCATCCCAGATAAAACATGATCCCCCCGGGAAGTCTGCTTATCCACCTGCGCTTTTCGGGATCGTGACAGGTGTTCATCACGGCGCAGACCTGATATATCTCTCCCAGTTCGCCGGAGGCTATCCTGCGCTTGCAGTCGAGGAAAGCTGGATTGTAACGGTACATGTACGCGGTCTGCAGGCGCGCGCCGGTCCTGCGGCACGTCCTTAACAGCGCGGCAAATTCGTCCACGCTGCCGCCCGCCGGTTTGTCCATGTGGATGTGTATCCCGTTCTCCGCCCAGAACACCGAATCGCGGACGAGATCGAGGTCGTAACTCTCCACCAGAACGGCGTCGACGCCCTCCTCGAGCAGCTGTTCGCGGGTCATGAATCTCACCGAAGAATACGGTTCCCTGCCGCGCAGTTCCGCTTCGCGTTCGGGGCTTTCGGCAACGCAGCCGACCACCTCGAACAGTTCCGGGTGCGAGAGAGCGCATCCGAGCTTTGCGGCGCTGTGGTCGTGCCCCGTCATATAATGACCGAGTCTTATCCTTTTTCCGTTCATTTCAGCAGGTCCCAGTCGAACAGCACCCCCGACGGAAAGTTCGGGTCGGCGGCGAGCCTGCCGAAAACTTCGGGACACTCCTCAGGAGAGTGTTTCTCCGACACGAGCGACTTCATATCTATCCTGCCGAGCGACTGCAGACGCATCTGGGCGCCGAGATCGTCCCGGTAGGTCCAGCATCCGGGATAGGAATCATGGACCGGACGCGCGAAATTGTGAGCGCCTATGAGCTGAACTCCGGGGAAATGAACGTCATGGTAGAGATCCATAACGTCCGGCGTCCTGGTGCATCCGAGAAGGGCGACCCTTCCCATCGGCGCACAGCAGCGCAGAGCGCTGTTGAGGGCTTTGTAGCTGCCGGTCGCCTCTATGGTGACGTCGACGCCTTTTCCGCCCGTAAGCTCCTTCATACGCGCCTCGTAGTCGCCTTCGAGGGGGTCGACGACGAAATCGGCGCCGTACTTCCTGGCTTTTTCCCGGCAGTCCGGATTGAGATCGACGCCTATGACCGGCGTCGCTCCCGCGGCCCTGGCGAACTGGACCGCGAGTATCCCCAGTATGCCGAGTCCGACGACCGACACGCTCTCGCCGAGCTCAAGACGCGTCTTCCTTATAGCGTTCTCGGGGAAGCAGCCGATGACCATGAGCGCGGCTTCCTCGTCCGTCAGCGACTCCGGTGTGATCGGAACGGCTTTTTCCTCCGGTATCACGTTGTATTCGCAGTGTTTGCCGAAATATATGATCACCCTCTGTCCCGGCCGCACTTCCCTGACCGCGCGTCCCGTTTCGACGACAGTTCCTACGCCGCAGTATCCGACCTTCCGCGGAAAGTTGCCGTTGCAGAGCCTCCGTACTCCGGATATGTTGACCTCACCGACGAGGTTCGCCCTCTCGGTACCGCTGCTGATGGCGGTGTATTTCGTTTTTACTCTCACCTCTCCGGGCTTCAGCTCGTCCGGGATATCGTATTCGAGAAGCTCGGCTTTGCCCGGCGCGGTGAAAACGATCTGTCTGTTTTTCATTCCTCATTCCTCGTATTCCTGCATATAGCTTTCAAGAGTCTTGCGCAGCTGGCTGACCTTGCCTTTCCATACCGAGACCGGCTGGGAGTAGAAACCGCTGTCGGCGGTGTTCGCCAGCGTCATTGCCGTAAGTCCGATACCGTTCCCGACGGTGCCGAACAGCTCGTTTGAAGTCATCCTGAGCCTGGCACGTATAAGATCGAGCATCTCAACGTTCCTGTCGACGTTGTTGTACTGGAATTTCAGGGAAACGTCGTAATACTCGGGTATGATCGTCTCGCGCCCGTACCATCCCAGAAACTCCGCGACTTTGCCGGACAGATCGTCCGACTTTACATTGGCGGGGAAGAATACCGCGTCGAACGCCGACATGTTCGCGCTTATATAATCGCTCTGATTGAAATCGAACATAGGCATGGGGAGCATCGCGTACTGGCTCTCCATCTCGGTGAGCTTCTGAGCCGAATACACGAGGAACGTCAGGAACAGACACCTGTTGTCCGCGAAGGGTTTGATGCCTCCGTTGTCCCCGAGTATCGAACCGAAATAGAAAACGTTGTTCTGCCGGCTCGCCCTGTAAAGCTTGTCGACAAACGTCAGGGCTTTGTCGTCGAGAGCCTCGACCCAGTTGTAGTTTCCGGCATCGTCCTTCGAAATAAGGTTCACGTCCGCGCAGCTCCACATGACCCGCGAGCCGATCCCGACGTTCGCCCAGCCGAAAATGTCCTTGTCGGGAGATATGGTGAGATCGCCGTCCTCGTCGTGAGCCACCGCTTTGGTGAGTTCGAGGAATTTGTCGACCGTCCACTCGCGGTCCTTGACGAGTTTGTAGTAATCAACGCCGAGACGGTACGCCTCGCTGACTTCGAGATTGGCGAAGACGCAGCCCATATAACCGTACGTGCTCCTGTTTATGTCGCCGACAAGACAGATCAGCTTTCCCGCGACCGACGCGTCCTCGGCGATCTGACTGACCCACCATTCATGAGAAAGGTCGACCGACTCCATCTCGTTAACGTTGAGGTATATGCCCACGAGGCCTCCCATGATGCCGGTGTTAAGTCCCATATTTACAAGATCGAATGAGGATTCCGAATTCGATGCTACATCGTTGTAGATCATATCCGGCATCTTGCTGTTCCACTGCCCCGGCTCGAGGCGGAACTCAAATTTTATACCGAGATACTCTTCAGCGGCGAGAAGACGCGCGTACGTTGCGTCGTTGAGGCGGTTGCCGTTGGTCGTCTCGGCGTAAAGATCCTCCGGGAGATCCGACGCGTTGTTCTGAAGGATGACGAACTTGCTGCCGCCGTTGTCCTCAGACGCGAATCCGAGCATCTGCTCCCTGGTTTTTACGCCCGTCCCGCCGGAGCCGTTCACATCGTCGGTGACGGCGTACGGTGTAGTCACGTCTTCTTTTCCGTTACCGGCACATCCGGAAAGGAAAAGCAGTCCGGACAGCATTGACAGGGCAAGTATGAATGACAGTTTGGATTTCATATCTCAGCGATCCTTTCGTAAGGCTTTATCTGTACGGTAATATTATAAACTCTTGATTTTCAGCGGAAAATGTGATATACTGTTTGAAAAGGCAACTATTCTGCTGTTGTACGTCCTTGAACGACATTCTTGAGGCATTCTATGGAAACATTTATGAAAACGCGCAAGCGCCTTGCCGCCGGTTCCCTGATGGCGGTCCGTTCCGAATACGAAAGCGAACACTGCTTTGAACCGCAAAAGGGAAAGATCTATAACAGTTTCGGATATATCGAAAGCGGCAGCGCCGTTTTCCGTTCGGCCGCGGGAACGGTATGCGCCGGGTCGGGCGATCTGATCTACATACCCGAAGGGCTCAAATACTGCTCCACCTGGTCGGGAGACGGGAAGATCGTCTTTTACAGCATCCATTTCAGATCCGAGATATCCGGCTCGCCCTTCTGGTCGTCGCTTGCCCTGCAGCGCGTCGCCCCGCTCAGCGGAGGGGCGTGCGCGGAAAAGGTGAAGAAGATCTATGAACTCTGCGGTTCGGAATCGTTTGCCGGTCAGCTGGAGGGTTACAGTCTGTTTTACTCGCTTGCCTCCGAAGCGGCGAAAAGCATGACCGAGCGCTTCTCGGGGGACTTTCCCCACCTGCTCACAAGGGCGCTCTCCTTCATCGACTCCGGTTTCACGTCTATCGGATCGGTCTCGGAGATCGCCGAATACTGCTTTATCAGCGAGTCGCGTCTGTATCATCTGTTCAAGGAGTATCTGAATACCACTCCCGTTACCTATCTCAACAGGGTAAAGATCCTTCAGGCGACCGAAATGATGAAGGATCCTTCGCTTTCACTTGAACATATAGCATCCGAAATGAATTTCAATTCGGAGTACAGCTTCAGAAAAACATTTATCCGGGTGACGGGGACCACCCCGTCCGATTTCAGAAAAAACAGGGCGCACTGAAAAAACAACGTGCTGAACAGGGGATGTTGAAAACTCTTTTTCCGAGTTTTCAACATCCCCTGAAGTTATTCGGTCAGTTATGTCAGTCTTCGATCTTTCTGAACTTTACGAAATACACGGCGCAGGCAGCGGCGATCAGAGCTGCGACGGTCACCGCGACGACAGCGTTGATGCTGTCGCCGGTGGGAGGAGTGGTCTGACCCGGCTGATCGGTGACAGCGTCGGTCGTTGCGCCTGTCCCGGCGGGCTCGTCCTGTTTGTTCACGTCGATGCCGTTGATCTTGAGCGTGGACTTTGCGATGAGACCTTTGATCTCGGCGGCTCTGGCGGTCGCACGGGCGGCGTCGTATACCCACGTCGCCTTGTCGGCTTCGATCTTGTCCGCCGGCGCTACGTTGTACGCAACGGCGATCGGCAGCGTATCGTCCGCGGCGGATACGGCATCGGTGATGCCTCTGGTGTTATCGGGGCAGCCGGGAGCGTAGAAGGCGCCGGCGATCGCGGCGGCTCTGGGCTCTTTTCCTCCAACGCCCTGGATGTCGGACGACGTGTTAACGCACTTCTCGACGAAGATATGCGCGTAGTTGTTGGGAGCGTTCCCCACCATTCCTCCGACATAGGAGTAGGCGCTACCGCCGTCGTTCTGCTTCGCGCAGAGCTTTCCGGTGTTGAGGCAGTTTGTGATCTTAAGATAATTCTCTTTGACCGCGGTATAAAAGTTTCCTACGATCCCTCCGACCGCGACAGCCACGTTACCTTCGGCGGTTCCCGAGATCTCACCGTTGTTGATGCAGTTTTCGATCACCGAGTAGCGGTCGCTGACGCTGCCGTCAGCCTCTTTGGCGGGACCGGTGCAGTATGCGGCGAAGCCCGCGATGTTGACGCCTTTGGACCCGGTGGTGGAGGCTGTCACTTTACCGTTGTTGACGCAGCCCTTGAAAGTGCAGCGGATGAACTGTCCGGTAAATCCGCCGAGTCTGGTAACGTTGGAGGCGTCGGTGGTAAGATTGCCGTTGTTCACGCAGTTTTCGACGACCGCGAGATACATCTGTCCGAACAGTCCTCCTGCGCGGGGCTGCTGTGTCTGAGAGGCAAGAGTAATGTCAACATTCGACGTGATGTTGGTGAAAACGGCGTTTTTCTTTCCGGCGACGGCAACGTTGTTGTTGACCTGTCCGGCTACGGCGCCTACCGAGGGAGCCGCGTCGGTACCGCTGCCGCTGATATTGATCGAACCGTCGATCGTGAGGTTGCAGACGCCCGCCTCATTATCCGCGGCGACGATCTTTCCGAAAAGACCGGTGAAGTTGGAAAGCTTGGTGATTGAGAATCCGGATATCTTGTGGCCCTTTCCGTTGTAGATCCCCGAGAACGGATTGGTTCCGTCTCCGATCGGAGTCCATTCCTTGCCGCCGAGATCTATGTCGGCGGTCTGAACGAAATACTTCCCGTCAAGCGTATCTCCGCCGGCGACGACTTCGCCGATCTTGGCAAGCTTCGCCGCGGTATCGATTACATACGGGTCGGCTTCGGTGCCCGATCCGGTATATGCCTCTTTGCCCGTACCGTCCCACGCGGCGGCTCCGGCAAAGAACGGGATGCAAGTGCACGTAAAGACGAGAACGGCGGCAAAAATGACCGCTGTGATCTTTTTCATGACGTTTCCTCCTTGAGAAAGCATGTTTATAAATTCACTAAGCACATTATACTATCTTACCAATGCAAGTAAAAGCGGAAAAATGTTGAAGACCGCAACTATTCTGCTGTTTTTTGATCAAAAGGGCTGCCGGATCGCTTCAGAACGTTCCGGCAGCGTTTTTTTGACTGCTGTTACACGACAGTATACAACATGTGGATAACAAAATATACGAAAACAGTTTCAGCTCAGAACCAGTATTTCAGTTCCGAAATATCCATGCCGGTTATTGCATCCACGGCCTCTGCCCGGAGCGGCTCCTGCCCTCTGCCGTAGAGGTTCCAGCCGCCCTGATCGAGCCGGCAGACGACGTCGCCCCCGATAAATCTCTCCCAGGAGTGCTTCATGCCGGCCATAAAGATCTTGAATCTCCGTTCATATCCTTTTTCATCGGCCGGCGTCCCGAAAACGACGCTGACGCTGTCTTTCATGTCCGGATCCGGGACCTTTTGGAGCCGGAGGCCCGGAAGCGGAGTCCCCTGAAAGTCGATATCCGAAACCGCCAGCACGTAATAAATGAACGACGCCGACGTCGGAGAATCCGGCGTTTTCGGATTCGCAATGAACACCGCGATCGAGTCGTATCCGTCGGGACTTTTATACAGACAGATGAAAGCTATTCCGCTCACGCGCTCCGTTTGAGAGTCAAGCAGATTTCCCTCCCTGTCAAGCAGTTCAATCATCGCGCGGCGTCCGCCGTAGATTCCGCTTTTTTCGACGATCGATATCCTGATGACCGCCTCGTTCGTTTTTCCTTCGTTTACCGTGTAATCACGCGATTCGACGAGAGTCTCGCCGGCAAGGAGAACGGGAGACTGCGGCGGTTCGGGCGAATCGGTGCCGGGAGCGTCGCTGTGCGGTTCTGTGACCTGATCGGTGATCTCCCCGGTTTCGGGTTCGGTGACGGGTTCGGTCACCGGGTCAGTCACGGGTTCTGTCGCGGGCTCTGTCACGGGCTCTGTCGCGGGCTCTGTCGCGGGCTCTGTTACGG
>JAGDAM010000257.1 GCA_017959485.1 Clostridia bacterium | reverse complement strand
GAGTCGCCGCTGAAGGAATGCCGCGACGTCGAACTCTCCCGCTGCGTCTTCGACTGGAAGTATCCGCTCTGGTACTGCAGCGGCGTCGCCGCAGAATCCTGCACTCTAAACGTCGGCGCGCGCGCGGCAATATGGTACTCCGACGGTATTTCCTTCCGGGATTCGTCGATCGACGCCCCGAAGGCCTTCCGGCGCTGCCGCGGGATAACGCTTGACCGTGTCTCGTTCACCAACGCCGACGAAACTCTCTGGGGCTGCGACGGCGTCGTTCTCCGAAGCGTAACCGCGGAAAACGGTTCGTATTTCGCGATGAACAGCCGCAATATCGACGTTGACGGTCTGACTCTCAACGGAAACTACGCCTTCGACGGCGCCGAGAACGTTGTCATACGCAACTCGCGCCTCGTCACGAAGGACGCTTTCTGGAACAGCCGGAACGTCACCGTTTACGATTCCTTCATCTCGGGCGAGTATCTCGGATGGAACTCGGAAGGTCTGACTCTCATCGATTGCACTATAGAAAGCCATCAGGGACTGTGCTATATCGACAGACTGAAGCTGACCGGATGCACTCTGACCGACACCGATCTCGCGTTTGAATATTCTGACGTCGAAGCCGACAACCTACGGGGGAAGGCCGTCAGCATCTTCAATCCGCGAAGAGGCTGGATTACAATCGACCGAATAGACGAGCTCATCGTCGAACCCGACAGGGTGGATCCTTTGGCGTGTGTCATCGACTGCCCCGAGATTATAAAAAGATCGGAGAAGCCCGAATGGCTGAGATAAAATACGATTTCGACACCGTTTACGACAGGCGTTCGACCGACAGCGTCAAATGGGCGGTAGGCGAAAACGAGCTGCCGATGTGGGTCGCGGATATGGATTTCCGCACCGCTCCCGAGGTACTCGAAGCGATCGCTGCCCGCGCGGAGCACGGCATCTTCGGCTATACCGACGTCACCGGGGAGTGGTACGACGCCTACGCCGGCTGGTGGGAAAAGCGCCACGGCCTCCGCATGGAGCGGGAGGGACTCATCTTCGTCACCGGCGTCGTCGCAGCGATCTCGAGCGCAGTGCGCAAGCTGACGACTCCCAACGAAAACGTCGTCGTGCAAACACCCGTATACAATATCTTCTTCAACAGCATAGTCAACAACGGCCGCCGAGTGCTTGAAAGCCCTCTCGTTTACCGCGACGGCGAATACTCGGTCGATTTCGACGATCTCGAAAAAAAGCTCGCGGATCCGCAGACGACTCTCATGATCCTCTGCAACCCGCACAACCCGGTCGGAAAGATCTGGGACGCCGCGACTCTCGCGAAAATCGGCGAACTCTGCCGGAAGCATCACGTTACCGTAATCTCCGACGAGATACACTGCGACGTGACGGTGCCGGGCAAGAGCTACATTCCCTTCGCGTCGGTCAGCGACAACTGCGCAGAAATCAGCGTGACCTGCGTCGCGCCGACCAAAACCTTCAATCTCGCGGGAATACAGACCGCCGCGGCATACGTGCCGGATCCCGCGCTCAGGCACAAAATCCGCCGGGCGGTAAATACCGACGAGGTGGCGGAGCCGAACGCCTTCGCGACAGTGGCGGCCGTCGCGGCTTTCACGAAGGGCGGGGACTGGGCTGACGCAATGAACCGGTACGTCGCCGAAAACCGCGCGCTTGCCGGTGAGTTTATAAAAGAAAACCTGCCTACGATCCGCCTTGTCGACGCGGAAGCCACTTATCTGCTCTGGATCGACGTCTCGGACGTCGGACGTGGAAACGACGTCGCGGCTCGAATCAGAAAAGCCACCGGGCTTTACGTCACCGGCGGCGGAGTTTACGGCCGCGGGGGCGAGGGCTTCATCCGCATGAACGCCGCCTGCCCGCGCGCTCTTCTTCTGGACGGCCTTAGCCGTTTGCGTAACGGAATCAATTACTGTTTGAACAGCCCATCTTAAGAGGAACGACCGATGCTGAAAAGATTTCTTTCCTACTACCGGCCGCACAAAAAACTGCTTGCGCTCGACCTTGCGGCGTCTCTCCTGATATCCGTATTCGGAATGGTTTATCCCGTCGTAACGCGGAACATGCTCAACGACTACATCCCGAACGGCAAGTACCGACTTATCGTAATCGCCGGCTCGGCGGTGATGCTGATTTATATCGTCCGGATGCTGCTGCGGTATTTCGTTCAGTATTACGGTCATCTGATCGGTGTCCGGATGCAGTCGCAGATGAGGCGCGACCTCTTCTCGCATCTGCAGAAACTGCCTTACAGCTTTTACGACAACAACGAAACCGGCCAGATTATGACAAGGATAACCTCAGACCTTTTCGAAGTCTGCGAGCTCGCTCACCACGGCCCCGAAAATATCCTTATCAGCTCGGTAATGATCATCCTCGCCTTCGGATATCTGCTCAGCATCAACTGGATACTGACGCTGATTATCTTTGTCTGCGCGCCTGTTCTGTTCCTCGTGACGCACCACTACCGCAAGGCGATGCGTCAGGCCTTCAGGGACCGCCGCGCCAGCAACGCCGTGATAAACGCGTCGGTCGAGAGCAGCATAACCGGAATCCGGGTGACGAAAGCGTACACCAACTCGAAGACCGAGGAGGAAAAATTCGCCGTCGGCGACCGGATGTTCATAGAATCCTCAAAAGCGGCTTACCGCGCGATGGGCAAATTTCATTCCTCGACCACCTTTATCACCGACGTCTTCAACGTCATCATACTGATTGCCGGCGGACTCTTCCTCTATGCCGGAAAGATCAATTTCGGAGATTATTCCACATTTATCGTATCGGTCAACCTCTTTATCGGGCCGGTCAGCACGCTTATCGCCTTTATGGAGCAGTTCCAGAACGGAGCAAGCGGGTTTTCAAGATTCTGCGAGATAATGGACGAAGCGCCGGAAACCGACGCTCCCGACGCCGAACCGCTGACGGACGTCCGCGGGGATATCGAGTTCCGGAACGTAAGATTTTCATATGAACCGGGAGTCGAAGTGCTTCACGGAATCGATCTGAAGATTGAAAAAGGAAAGAAACTCGCGCTTGTCGGCCCGTCGGGGGGAGGCAAGACCACGATCTGCCATCTTCTCCCGAACTTCTATTCCCTCCCCGACGGCCCCGAAAACGGGTCGATACTCATTGACGGCAAAGACGTGCGCAAACTCACGCTCGAGTCGGTCAGACAGAACATAGGAATCGTCCAGCAGGACGTCTTCCTCTTCATCGGGACCGTAAAGGAAAACATCCTCTACGGAAGGCCCGACGCGACCGACGACGAAGTGGTCGCCGCGGCGAAACGCGCCAACATTCACGATTTCGTCATGACGCTCGAGCACGGTTACGACACCGAGATAGGCGAGCGCGGAGTAAAGCTCTCGGGAGGCCAGAAGCAGCGTCTTTCGATAGCCCGCGTCTTTCTTAAGGACCCGGCGATACTGATTCTCGACGAGGCGACGAGCGCCCTCGACAACACGACCGAAGTGCTGATACAGCGCTCGCTCGACGAGCTCTGCCGCGGCAGAACGACCCTCGTCGTCGCGCACCGGCTCTCGACGATCCGCGGAGCCGACGAGATCGCCGTCATAACCGGCGGAAAAGTCGAGGAGCGCGGAACTCACGAGGAACTGATGTCGCTCGGCGGAATCTACAGCAAACTGTACAGTCTGCAGTTCAGGGACGGAGACGACGGAGTCAGGTATTCCGATCTCTTCGGACTCGATTCCTGAACGCCGCGGTTTC
>JAGDAM010000256.1 GCA_017959485.1 Clostridia bacterium | reverse complement strand
CGGTCGCCGGTCGAGGCAACTCCCGACGTCGGGGAGTGGCTTTCGAAATCGGCGTCGGAATTGACGAAATAATAGTACCACCGTCGGGATTCGGGAGATCCCTCTCCGTCGCACCAGGTGACGTCGACGTTGTAAATCCCGCTTTCGAGTCTGATCATATTCCATATATGATTGCCTCCGTCGGGTTTGCCAGTCCTGTAGGCGCACCAGAGCCCCGCCCGGCGGCAAAGAAGCACGTAGGCGGTTGAATACCCTTCGCAGACCGCCCGGCCTCCTACGAGCGCTCCGTAGGCCGTGAAGCAGTTTGCGGGACGGTCGTCGTAAGACACACGCTCGGAAAGGAAGGCCGCGAGATAATAGTATTTGTCGTAGGCCGTCAGCCCTTCGGGCATGAAGCGGATTACGCGGTCGACAATCAGTTCCATCAGCCGGACGCGCTCGAGTATATGCGAGAGAGTCACGTCGGAGTTGTCGGTCCGGCGGTTTTCGTCGGCGTCGGGGTCGAAATAATAATTGTAAAGTTTGCTGCAGACAGTCGTGTCCGCTCCGAAAGGAAGCAAAAATACGCCGTCGACAGCGCAAAACGATCCGTACAGCGGCTCGCAGAAGGAGAGCGGAGTGTGGAGGGCGAAATAAGCCGCCTTGAGGTCTCCGTCGTATTCGGAAGCGTCCACGGTCAGCACGGAACCGCTCCCGAACGCCTCGACGAACCGGCTGAAAAGCTTCTGCTCGGACGCGTTCAGCGCGGAAAGATAGCCGTTGGCGTCGGCGTCGAAAGCATAAGAGACGCCGGAATGCCTCTCATCCCTCATCGCGTTCACGCAGGCAAGGGCGCGGGCTATCGCGCCGTCGGCTATCCGCGACGCCTCCGCCTCGAGAGGATCGTCGGATTCCACGTCCGGAAGCGTGATCTCCTCGAGAACCGGCCTCGACTGAAGCGGAAACCCCGACGGATCGCCGGTATCGTTATCGGTCCCGGTTCCGGATTCTTCACCCGGGGAAGAGGTCCCGGAGCCGTTCATAACCGAATCCACCGCCTGCGACACGAGCTCGCCGAGTCCGTCGAAAAACTCGCAGGAAGGCAGACAGAAAAGCGAGGCGGCGGCGACAAGCGCCGCCGCGACACGCAAAAGTGATTTCTTCAAATCAGTACCTCAGTTTGAGTTTAATATCGAAAGCGGCGCGGCCGACGTCGTCGGGCAGCTTCTTTTTCCCTTCGACGTTTATATCCGGGATGCCGGAATCTTCTTTGAAGACGAACCTGATACTCTCTTTCGCGCCGAGCCGGTATTCGGCGTCCGGAAGTCCGGCCCAGGCAAGCATCAGACTCGATTCGATTTTTTTCATAAAACCGGATACGGTTTCCGCGTCAATATGCTTCGAGCTTTCAAAAATCCTCGGATCATCGTAGCGGCTGAAGCAGGTAACGTCGGCAGAACCGTCCGGGAGAAAGACCAGCTGCTCCTCTTCGAAGCCGCCGTTTTCGCTGTCATCACGGAAAACGACGTAATCAAGTTCGGACAGCGGAGGCAGTTCCGCCTTATCTCCCGCGATCGCGTCCAGAAATACGCGTTCAATCGCGATCGCGGTCTCCATCGACAGGACAGGCGTCTGGTTGTCGGAGAAGCTGATTCTCTCGCCGTCGGCGTAATCGATGCTCACGCTGCCGCCGAAATCCCGGGGCAGTCCGTGCGTCCTTGAATGATATCCGTTCTTTTCCGCAAGTCCTGTCTCGTTTACAAGTTTGACAAGGTCCGGGAATATATCCTTCTTTACGTAACCCAGCATCCGCTCCGGCGGGTCGTCGGAGTAACCTCGGCCGGTTACAAGCAGGAGAAAACTGCCTCCGCCGTCCGGAATCGCGCAGGCGGAAATAAAGTGAAGCTTTTCCGCGTAAAAACCGCCGGCGTATCCGAGTTCGGAGGTTGCCGAAAAATAGGTCATCCGGTCGCATCCGATCTCTTTCGGGGCGGACAGGTCCTGCGTGGCGTCGGTTCCGCCGCACATATTCCTGCCGGTTCTTTTCAGTACGACGACGGTGTCGGTGTCGCCGTCTTTCTTTTTCTTAAAAGGATTCTGCATCTTTCACTTTGCCGGCGTCACCCGCCGAGATTTCCAATTTTGCGGTTGAACTGTCTCGCGTCGTTGGTCGCGGTCCTGATTGTGGACGCGTACTTGCCCGCATAGTCGAGCGACCCGACGGTTACGCAGTTTTTGAACGCGCTCATGACGCCGCCCCAGCCGAGTATCGTGCCGATATCCTGCGGGATCGCGCTCTTCAGGATTATGTCGAGCATCTCGACCGATTCGGCGTTGTTCGCGTAACGGAAGGTGAGAACGACGTTGTAGAAGGCGGGAGTCAGGGTATCGACCGACTCGCGGCTCATCGCGGAAAGGATGAGCGACGACTTCTCGGGATCGGCGTTAACCGGAACTCCGATCACCACGGAGTCGTTCATAAGACAGACGTAGCCGTCGGAATCGGAGCTGAACTTGGGCAGCGGAAGTATGCCGGTGTTTATCTCGGATCCGGCGTTCGTGAGCCGCTCGGAGATTATAAGCTCCTCCGAGTAGAAGAGCGAGAGGCCGGAGGTATACATGCTGAGCGCCGTCTGGGCGTGCGTCATACCGGGGATGTTGTGTCCGATATCCTCGTCGGTGTCATAGGCAATGTGACCGTCGTGGAAGAGTTTGACCATCTTCTCGAGAACGTTCTGAGCGCCCTCAAGCGTAAGTACGATCTCCGCCTCGCCCGCGTCGTTGACCGCCGCGAGCGACTGCCCGGAGGCGTAAAGCATCGCCTGCGCGAGACTGGTGTTCACGAGAATGCCGTAGGTGTCCTCGTAGTTCCAGACGTCGTCGCTGCTGACCGGGACCGACGCGCAGAGTTCCATCATGCGGTCGAGCGTCCAGGTCTCGTTTTCGACCATTGAGAAGAGCGTTTCGCCGAATCCGTAGTCTCCGTATTTGCCGAGATTGGCAAACACGCAGTAGGGATAGAAGTTATCGCTGTAGATGATATCTCCGCTGCCGAAGAACTGCTTCCCGGCGATCGCGAAGCGGCTCATGATCCGCGAATCCCACCAGGGCATCTGCGCAGAGTAATAGGGCATGGAAAGCCAGTCCGTCCACTTGCCCTCGAGAGCAGCGGACGTCACCATCTTTATCGGGGCGCAGAAGGCGTCCCAGACGTCTTCGGGAGAGCCCGACGCAATCGTTTTAGTCACCTGATCGGATATCTTGCTGCACCATATCAGCGTCGACTCGATCTCTGCCCCGTAGACCTCTTCAACGCGGCGGTTGCGTTTGAACACGGCGTCGCTGATAATGTCGCCGGACTCGTTTGCCGAGTTGATCTCGTCGTGCATAAAGTGACCGTCGCCGTGCGGCTCGGGCCAGATCACACGGAACTTTTCGCCGGCGTACGACTTTACGTCAAGCAGCGGAAGAGTCTCTTCGTCTGTCGTGACATTCTCCGTCTCGGTTGCCGCGGGCGTCGCGGCGGCGGTCGTCGTTTCGCTTACCTCGGGTGTTCCGCTCGCGCAGGAAGCGAGAAAGAGCGCGCTCGCCAGAAGCAGAACCGCAGTTATACGCAGTTTCAGCATGGGTTTTCTCCTTTTATCTCCAATTATCCGAGTCCCTGAAGCTGTTTTTCGTAGCTTCTGAGCTTTGAGTTGAGCGTCTTCATTCCGGAGGTGAACGAGGAGGCGAAATCATCCCGATTCTCGACCGCGCAGCGGCTGAATATTCCCATAAGATCGCCCCAGCCCTGAATATCCGCGACGTCTCTCGGCACCGTCGAATCGAGGATCAGATGAAGCGTGTCGACCGACTTCGGGCTTGTCAGGTAGCGGTAGGTTAGAATCAGTTCGAAGAACGCCGGGGTCAGCGTGTCTACCGACGCGCGCGACATAGCCGAAAGCACGAGCGAGGCGTCGTCAAGGTCGGCGTACATCGCGGGAACCGAGATGAGGACCGCGTCGTTGAGGACGCAGATATAGTCGCTGTCGCTGTTCCACAGAGGCATCGGGAGCAGAGCGAAATCCGAGAGCGCGCTGTCAAGAGTCGAGAAGGTCTGAGCCGCTTTGAGGTCGCCCGGCATGAAGAGAATCCTGTCGGAATTGAAGAGTTCCATCATTCCGACGGCGGTTTTTACACCGTATTTGCTTCCGACGTCAACGACGGCCTTATCCTTGTGAAACACCTCTTTGACCTTCGAGAGAACTGTCTCGGCGTGCTCGAGCGTCATATCGACGGTAAGTTTTCCCGAGGAGTCGGCGGACATGACTCCCTTCCCCGCGCTGTAGTAGATCGCGCGCGCGAAGGATGTTCCGTCGGCGGCTCCGAACCTGTCGCTCACCGAGGACGCCGCCTCTCCGTCTCCGTCAAGATCGGCGACGGCGATCACGGCAAGTTCGTGGAACTTGTCGAGAGTCCATTCCCTCTTCGACACGAGATCGTAGAAATCATCGTTTATCCCGAGCGTCCCCGCAAGCCCGGTGTTGGCGTAAACGACGTAAGGGTACAGATCGTCGCTGTAGATTATGTCGCCGGAGCCGAAGAAACGGTGGCCGGCGATCGCGTACTGCGACATCAGTTTGTGATTCCACCACTCCTGTGCCTCGTCGTAGTACTTCAGCTCGCGGAAATCCGCGAGAACGCCCTCGAGCGCTATCGGAGAAAGCTGCGCGATGACGGTCGCCACCGCCGCGTAGGTCGATTCGTTCGTCTTGTACTCGTTGCGGACGGTGCCCGGGATGGACGAATACTTCTCTGTGCCTACCGTAATCTTGACCTTATACGCCTCTTCGACCGCTCTGTTGCGCGAATAGATGGTCGAATCGATTACCGTGGAGGAATCCTCTCCGGCCGAGCCGAGCTCGTTATACATAAAGTGTCCCTCGCTGATAAGATAATCAGGCCAGAGCATAAGAATCTCTTTTCCGCCGAGATCCTTAACCTCAAGCTCAGACAGTCCGGGGGCGGTAGATTCGACGGAGGTTTCGGATTCGGCCGCGGCGGTTGTTGCCGCGGGAGCGGCGGTATCATCCGGAGTCCCTCCAGCGCATGCCGCAAGCGCCGACAGGAGCAGTGCGGCCGCCGCCCCGAGGGCGAGCATTCTGAAAAACAGTTTCATCTTTTCTTTCCTTTCGTTAACAGAGAAATCGTTACCGGTACGTCCCGAGATATTTCTCGGTTCCCCTGAACATAATATCGAAAAGCTTTTCCTTCTCATAAAGCGAAAGACCGGCGAGCGAATGACCCGCCGCGAAGGCGCGGAAGGCCTCTGCCCTGTCTTCCGAGAAACAGGCGTCGACGGTATCGAGGTTTTCCCTCGCTATGCGGGAAACGTGACCGAGAATCGATTCCGGGACGCGTCCCGCCATAACGGGCGATATCATTCCGGCGCAGAGCAGGGCGTTCGTCTCGACTACGGCGCCGGAAGGAAGGTCGGGCAGCTGGCCGGAGTTGGGCAGATTGACGTTGGTAACCTTCGTACCGAGCCCCATCAGCGCCTTCATCTGGGCGACTCCCTCCTCGCCGGTGTCGCGGAGCTTGAACTCCTCGGTTCCCTCACAGAGGCGGCGGCTCTTTTGCAGCCGTTTTTCCAGATCCGCTTTGCGCCAGGAGACCGGCGTAAGACCGAATTTCCAGCTCCTCACCTGTTCGGGAGAGGCAAGATAATCTCCGGGATCCATAAACTCGGCGAGATGTCTGTCGCCCGCAGCCGCGATATAGCCGAACCTGCGGAACAGATCGAATCTCACCCGCACCGCCGAACGGAAGGGATCGGTCGGCCAGTTTGCGTTCTTTCCCTTTTCGAATCCGGTCTCGTAATATTTATCGGAAAAGCGCGAGAAGACCGGGAAGAGGTCGACGTCGCGGTAACGCGCCTCGGTAAACCAGGTAAAGTGATTGACGCCGACGACGTTCACTCTGACTTCGTCGCGCGGAACCGGACCGATCCCGAGAACGTCAAGCAGCGCCTCGGACAGCAGTTTCTGCGTTCCGAAGACCTCGTGGCAGCAGCCGAAGGCGCGTATTTCCGGGAACTCGCGGTAGAGGGCCCCAACGCAGACCGCCATCGGATTCGTATAGTTTATTACCCAGGCGCCGGGGCAGAATTCGCGGATTTCGCGGGCAATCTCGCGGATCATCGGGACGGTGCGCATCGCGCGCATGAACCCGCCGGGCCCGGTGGTGTCTCCGACCGACTGCCAGATCCCGAACGCCTCGGGCGCGTGCACGTCGTACTCCATTTCGTCGAACGTGCCGGGAAGAATCGATATCACGACGAAATCGGCTCCCGACAGCGCCTCCCGCGGCGTTTTTGCCGCAATATAGCGCCAGCGCGGCGTTATCCTGTTTCCGATAATCTCGTTCTTCCTTGCGGCGTCAAAGTCAATATCGTAAAGCCGTACCGTGCCCGACAGATCCTCCGCCTTCGCGAGATCTGTCATAAGGGTCCACGCCCAGCCGCGCGATCCCCCGCCTATATACGCGATATTTACGTCTTCGGCGTTTTTTTCATAAACGCGCATCGCAACTCAGCCCCCGGACATTATAATAAATCAAGAATATTATATAATAATTTTGGAAAAAAAGCTATAACAAAATCCGGTTTTTCTCCAATTTTTTGCGCTCCCGCGCGTTTTTTCCCGGTACTGTCCCCTTTTTTAGCCCGGAAACTTGACTTTCAGACCGTTTTATTGTATAATATTACGCAATATTTATTAACTGTTTTGATATTTTGAATCCATCCGTGCATTTTTGACTTTTTTGTTAATAAAAATGCACCGAAAGGAATAGTTTAGGAATGAACACGAAAACGCTGACATACATTCTGAAGCGTATCGGGCTCGCGCTGCTCACGATCTGGGTCGTCATAACCGTTACCTTCTTCGTTATGCACGCGGTCCCGGGCGGTCCTTTCATCGGCGAAAAGGCGACGACTCCGGAGGTCCAGGCCGCTATGGAAGCGAAATACGGCCTCGACAAGCCGCTTTTCGTACAGTACGCAACCTACCTCAAGGATATAGTCACGAAGTTTGATTTCGGACCCTCGCTCAAACAGCGCGGACGTGAAGTCGTCGATATTATCTTTGACGGAATGAAGACGTCTGCCAAGCTCGGAATCATCGCGGCTCTCGTCGCGCTTGTTATCGGGATCGTGCTCGGAGCCGTCGCGGCTCTCCGCCGCAACAAACTGATCGACCGCATCATAATGGTCATAACCACCGCCTTCGTTTCGATGCCGTCGTTCATAATGGGAACGCTGCTTCTTCTCTTCCTGTCCGAGAAGCTGCATCTCTTCCCCGCCAACGGCGAAACGTGGCAGGGACTCGTGCTCCCGATAATCACTCTGTCTCTTTATCCGATGTCGTACATCACCCGTCTTACGAGATCCTCGATGCTCGACGTGCTCGGTCAGGACTACATCCGCACCGCCAAGGCGAAGGGCGTGTCCTGGGGCAAGATAATCTTCGGCCACGCCCTCAAAAACTCGCTGATTCCGGTAATCACCTATTTCGGCCCGATGCTCGCCTATATCACGACCGGCTCGCTCGTCGTCGAGAAGATTTTCTCGGTCCCGGGCGTCGGACGCGCTTTCGTCAACAGCATCACCGGACGCGACTATCCGCTCATCATGGGCACGACGATCATACTCGCCGCGCTGATAGTCATCATGAACCTCATCGGCGACATCATGTACAAGGTCGTCGACCCGAGGATCAATTTCGAATGAGGAGCGGACGATGAAAAAGAAGATACCTTTCAATATTCAGATAGACGTCGATTCCTTCCTTCCCGCGACCGCGGAGGAAAAGGAATACATGGTTCAGATGCGTCCGTCGTCCACCTTCCTGAAGGACGGAGTCAAGCGGCTCCTCAAGAACCGCGTGGCGACGGTCAGTCTGATACTTATCCTGATTATTACTCTGTCGTCGATCATTCTTCCGGCGGTCTGGCCCTATTCCTACGAAAAACAGCTCGGAGTCGCGCTCGGCAAGCCGGTTGATCCCTCCTACAACAATTTAAAACCCTTTGAATACGGCGCCACCGAGCCGGCGAAGATCG
>JAGDAM010000026.1 GCA_017959485.1 Clostridia bacterium | reverse complement strand
CGCCAATCTCGGGTATCTTTATGAGAATGCCGTTGCCCAGATGATCGTTTCATCCGGACGCGATTTGTATTATCACACCTGGCCCAAACTGAACAGCACTCATTATTATGAGGTTGATTTCATTCTGCAGAACGGAACAAAGGTTTCTCCCGTCGAAGTGAAATCTTCGTCACGGAAAACGCACGAATCAATCGACGCTTTTGTATCAAGATACGTTTCTCGCACCGGGGAGGCCTTCCTGTTCTCTCAGAAAGACGTTTCTTCTGATGGAAAACTGAAATTAAAGCCGGTATATATGCTTCCGTTCGTGCTTGAGGAAATGTGGTAAAAAGTTAATGAAAAAATACGCCTTTCCTTTAATAATGCTTGCAGTTTTTGAGGCGGTAGCCGTCACGCTCTGGCTGGCGAAGGACAATATCTTTTATCTTTTCAATTTCAGCTATATAGGCGTCTCGATCGCGCTCGGCGTCTTTCTGTTTATCCGTAAATACAAATACGCGAGGCGAGTCGTGCAGCTGCTCGTCGGAACCTATATGCTCGTCTATCTCGGACTTATCTGCGGCGAGAACATGCAAATCGAGGGCTTCTGGTATTATCTGTTCACCGGCGTGTTTGAAGCGGCGACGATTCACTACGCGGTAGCAAAAATCTTCGGTCCGCTGATTTTCGGGCGGGGCTGGTGCGGATACGCCTGCTGGACCGCGGCGGTGCTTGATTTTATGCCTTTTAAAACGCCGCGCTCGCCGCGCAAAAAGATCGGCTGGCTGAGATATCCGATCTTCGCGGCGTCGCTGATCTTCGTCGGGGCGCTCTTCCTCGCGAAAGTCGGAAACGTCGAAAGAATAATGTTCTGGGCTTTCATTGCCGGCAATATCCTTTATTACGCTTCCGGCGTCGCGCTCGCTTTCGCGTTCAAAGACAACAGGGCTTTCTGCAAGTACCTTTGTCCCGTGACCGTCTTTTTAAAGCCGGCTTCCTATTTCTCGCTGATCCGGATAAAGTGCGACAAAACGAAATGCGTCGGATGCGGGAAATGCAAACGCGTCTGCCCGATGGAAGTTGACGTTACCGACAACTCAAGAAAAAGAAAGAACGGAACCGAATGCATTCTCTGCATGGAATGCGTCAAAAACTGTCCTAAGGACGCGCTGTAACGCAAAAAAGGCGAAGCAGCCGCTCAAAAATACTTAACGTAAGGAACGACAGCCATGAAAAACCGAAAGAACCTGATTGCGACGGCGGTTGCCGTCTGCGTAATTATGACGCTCATCGCGTTCAGTATCGCGGCGGGAGCCGATTTCTCCGGAGAACAGGCCGCAACTCTGCGTATACTGCTTATCGTGTGCGGCTGCAGCGTCGCCTGGTGCTTCGTCGCAGGGGAGATTACGCACAATTATTCGCAGATGGACAAGCTCTGGAGCATCCTCCCGGTTGCGTACGTGTGGATTATCGCTGCGCGGGGCGGGATGAGCGCGCGGCTGATACTGTATGCCGTGATCGTTACCGCCTGGGGCATTCGGCTCACTTACAATTTCGCGCTGAAAGGCGCGTATTCGATCAGATTCTGGGAAGGGAAAGAGGATTACCGCTGGTCGATAGTCAGGCAGAGCCCGGTGTTCAGGCGCGGATTCGCCTGGACGCTGTTCGATCTGTTCTTTATCTCTCTCTATCAGAATCTTCTCGTCCTCGCCATCACTCTTCCGGCCCTCGTGTGTTCCGGTTCCGGCGCACCGCTCGGAGCGTTCGATATCGCCGGAGCGATATTTGCGCTCGCGTTTCTCGCTCTGGAGACGGCGGCAGATCTTTATCAGTGGAGATTTCATAAGACAAAGAAAAAAATGCTCGATGAAGGCAAGCCGCTTTCGGCGCTTCCCATGCCCTACTGCCTGGGATTTAACACCACGGGGCCGTGGGGATATATGCGGCATCCGAATTATCTCGGAGAACAGGGGTTCTGGCTTTCCCTCTATTTCTTCGTCCCCGGAGCCGGAGCCGCGTCGAACGGTATCTTCAATATTACGCTCGTCGGTCCGCTGCTTCTCGTGATGCTCTTTATGGGAAGCTCGGCGCTCGGAGAAAAGATCTCGTCCGGAAAGTATCCCGAATACAGCCGCTACGTCGGGCAGGTGTTCAAATATCTTCCCTTAAGAAAACTCCGGACGGAGGCCGGCCTTGAGAATGACGAGGCGGAACCCGAATCCGTTTGAAGAATTCCGACTAATCGGGAAAGAGAAACATGAAAAGACTCGTGGTTTATTATTCCCTGACGGGGAATACCGCCGCCGCGGCGGAAAAGATCGCGTCGGCGCTCGGCGCGGATATCGTTAAACTGGAAACGAAGAAGGCGATGCCTAAGAGCTTCGCCGCGCGCATGATTGTCGGAGGCGGTCAGGTTGTCTTCGGATACATGCCCGAGCTGCTTCCCCTCGGCCGCGATCTCGCGGAATACGGCGAGATAATACTCGGCTCCCCGATTTGGAACAGCAAGGGAGTGCCGGCGGTCAACGCTTTTCTCAAAGACGAAGCCGTAGCCGCGAAGGTGACGTCCCTCTTCTTCCTAAGCGCCGGAGGCGATACGCAAAAAGGACTTGAGGCGATCACCGGGAAACTGCCCAACCTGAAACGCTCGGTCTCGCTCCTCGACGAAAAGAACGAAGACAGCCGGGACAACGCGGAGAAGATCGCGGCGTTCGTCAAAGAAATCGCGGGACAGGACTCCGGGAGCGGGTTGACCGAATGAAGAACGTATACGGACTTATAGTCGCAATTGAAACCGAGGCCGTCTTCCGGCATTACGGAGAGGTCAGGGAGCTCGACGCCCCTCATGGGTTCAAACTTTACTGTATCAGCCGCGCGGATTACGAGGTTTACGTTCTCCAAACCGGCATGGGAGAGATAGCCGCCGCGGCCGGTACGCAGTTTCTCATATCCAAATGCGGAGTGAGCATGATAGTGAATTTCGGCGTGGTCGGAGGACTCACTCCCGATATGAAAAAGCGGAAACTTTGCCTTGTCGACCGGGTGGTTCACTACAAATACGACTGTTCGGAATTTATGGATCTCGTTCCGGGACAGGTTGACGGCCATGACTCGGTTTATCTTGAGACTTCGGATAATCTGCGCCGGCGCGTCCTTTCGGTAATCGACTGCATGCCTTCGGCCGTTTGCTGCTCGGGCGACAAATTTGTCGGTACCGAGGCGGAGAAGAGGCACCTTCACGAGCGCTTCGGAGGGGACGTCTGCGACATGGAGTCGGCGGGCATCGTCCTGACCTGCGAGATCAACCGGGTCCCCTGCGTGCTGATTAAAGCCGTTTCCGACGGCCTTGCCGACGGAGCGGGCGGCTTCTTCGAGGAACTGCGCGCCGCGTCACTCGACTGCGTCGCCGCCGCCGATACCGTTATGGCCCTTCTTGCCGCCGACGACGCCGGCAAATACTCTGACAGCTGAAAAAACCGGCGGCGAAAACCGGCCGCACGCCTTTAATCTCTCTGAAGTGAAAAGGAGAATATCATGACTGAAGAATACAAAGACGAATACGTAAAAGTCTGCCCCTATTGCGGCGGAAACGAAATGATCGAGGCATATCAGAGCGCCTACGGAGCACTGACGGCCAAGAGCAATCCCTTCGGCGGGTGCGCCCTGTATCACGCCGTCTGCCGCCGGTGCGGAAGCGTCGTTCGCAGTTTCGTAAAGGAACCGGAAAAACTGCTGAGGCGTAAGGACAGAAGATAATGGCGTCGTCCGAAAGCTATTTCGAGTTCATAAAGGAGATGCTTTCGGGCATCGACGGCATATCTTTCCGCAAAATGATGGGCGAGTATATCGTCTACTGCCGCCGGAAGATCGTCGGCGGAATATACGACGACAGGTTTCTCGTCAAGCCGGCTAAGTCGGCGCAGTCGATGATGCCCGGAGCTCCGCGCGAGACGCCCTACCCCGGAGCGAAGGAGATGCTTCTCGTCGAAGAAATCGAGGACAGAGAATTCCTCGAAAAACTGATAAATGCGATATGCGAAGATCTTCCGGCGGGGAAATAACGGCCCGCGCGTTGAAGAAAATCAACGTTTTGGTCAAAAATTGTCTGCGGAACGTCGGTTTACCGGGAAGAATTCACCGTCAAAAAGATATATTAATCCGGCGTCGCCGGAAGGAGTCCTTTATGCCTGACGCTACTTTATCCGGAGCAGTGAAGCCGTTCGTTCTTGAAACCGAGCGGCTGATTCTCCGTCCGTGGGAGGAATCCGACGCGGAGGAACTTTATAAATACGCTTCCGACCCGCGCGTCGGTCCGGCGGCCGGCTGGCCGGCGCACAAAGACGTCGAAGACAGCCGGAATATAATTCGCGGCGTCCTCTCGGAACCCGAAACCTACGCGATAGTGCTGAAGGAGACCGGGCTTCCGATCGGAAGCATCGGCCTGTTCCGTGGCGATCTCGCGATGAAAGACGACGAGCTTGAGCTCGGAGACTGGGTTGGCGCGCCATACTGGGGGCGCGGGATCGCGCCCGAAGCCGGGCGCGAGATGCTGCGTCACGCTTTCGCCGATCTCGGGATGGCAAGGGTCTGGTGCGGCTATTACGACGGCAACGAAAAATCGAAGCGCGTGCAGGAAAAGCTCGGCTTTGTCTACCATCATTCGGCGGATGACGTGCCGGTTCCCCAGATGGGCGAGACGCGCCGCGGCCACTCCAATCTCATGACGCGG
>JAGDAM010000025.1 GCA_017959485.1 Clostridia bacterium | reverse complement strand
GGTGATGCACACCCGGAAAACTCTATATTTCGCACTTTTTCGCCTTTTGTGGTGACAAATGCAAAAAGGAAAGCACTCAAGCGCTAATCTAACGATTGTTGCTTGAGTGCTTCTGTTTTTGGGGACTTTTTTTACAGCCCCCAAGCCGACTGCGATTCTTTCGTCGGGAGCTTGCTCACGGGATGCGAGCATGCCGGCGTTTCGCCGCCTGCGAATCACGAGCGAAGCGAGTTACCCCTCACCATAGCAAAAGGCGCCGCAAGGCGCCTTTTGCTATGACGGAATCGGTTCTGAATACGAACCCGCGCGTTAAACAACCCTCTCTTCAAGAATTATTGCGAAAAGCGCCATTATTTCCTCTCTTGAAACCGAACCCTCGATCTCGTATTCCGTCGGTCCGGCAAAACGCTTTATGTATCTTCCGTCAAATTCAAACAGTGTGGGGCCCGCGAATACCGACAGAAATCTGCCGTCGAATCTGTAGAGCGACGGACCGCCGAACCGATTGATGGTATCTCCGTTTATATCATACTTTGTGGGTCCGCCATAATCGGAGAGATACTTCCCTTCTAACCGGTAAAGAGTGCGCCCGGCAAAACGCGAGATGATCCCTCTTTCAATTGTCAGCAGATTGGGACCGGCAAAACGTTTTAAAATAATCATATCGCACCTCGTTGTTTAATTATATTAGAATATGTGGTCGTTGTCAATAATCGCCCGGAAATTATGAGCGCTTTTCTATTATCCTGTCAATCAGTCCGTATTCGAGCGCCGCGCCGGACGTCATGAAATTGTCCCTCTCGGTATCCGCGGCTATGACTTCGACCGGCCTGCCGGTGTTTTGCGAGAGAATCGCGTTCAGTTTTTCACGTGTACGGCGCAGATGCTCCGCGTGAATGACGATGTCGGTCGCCTGGCCCTGAACTCCGCCGAGCGGCTGATGGATCATTATCTCGCTGTTCGGCAGAGCTATTCGCTTTCCCTTCTTTCCCGACGACAGCAGAAAGGCCGCCATAGACGCCGCCATACCGACGCAGATGGTAGATACGTCGCATTTGATATAATTCATCGTATCGTATATCGCCATCCCCGCCGAAACGGAACCGCCGGGGCTGCTGATATAAAGCGAAATGTCCTTGCCCGGATCCGCCGACTCAAGATAGAGCAGCTGCGCTATGACAACCTGGGCGGAGGCGTCGTCTATAAGGCCGGAGAGAAGTATAACCCTGTCCTGAAGCAGACGCGAAAAGATATCGTAAGTGCGCTCGGCGTTACCATCATTATTTCAAGCCGCAACTTTTCACGTACAAGTAATATGAACGTTTAGTTTGTCGAGCAACTTCTGGGTTTGCCGGATATTTCACCGGTGACCCGGGAGTTGTTTTTTTCTCCGGATATATTTCAGGTGAGTTGCGTGATCCTGTTCAGAATACTGTGAAACCAGGTCTGTTTGGAAGACACTTTTTTGTAGCGAATTATTGCCCCGTAACCCTTTGACTTGACAAAACCGTCCTTATTTGATATCATAATTTCGTATATTTTTCACACATATGACACCTTCACCGTTTTTTTTCGTCTAATTTATCGGAACGACGTCGAACTCCACACCAAAAAAGAGAGGAGGAAACGCTTTGAAAGCGGTTGTTTGCCCGGACGAAGATATTATCGAACTGTTTCTGCAGCGGGACGAGACCGCTATCGCGAAAACGCAGAACAAGTACGGCCGCCTTCTTTTCGATCTTGCCCTGAGAATAACCAACAGCCGTGAAACGAGCGAAGAGGTTGTAAACGACACGCTTATGCGCCTCTGGACGACGCTGATTAAGGCCAACAAAGCCCGTCCGGACAGTCTGCTTGCGTATTCGATGAAAATCGCACGCAATCTCGCCGTCGACCGCGTTCGCGCGGAGCGCGCCGCAAAACGTCCGCAGACGGTTTGCGAACTCGACGAGGCGATAACCGAATCGATCGCCACGTCCTTCGAGCAGCCGGACGAGTCAAAGACGGAGATGCTCGCGGAAGAAATCGATCTGTTCCTTGCGTCGCGAAAACCCGAACACCGGCGGATATTCGTCATGCGTTATTTTTCGGAAAAAAGCATCGAAGAGATCGCGCAAAAATCGGGGATGACAAAGAACGCGGTCAAGTCGCTCCTCAAAAGGATGAGACGGGCTCTCAGAGAACGTCTTGAACGGGAGGGTTACAGAATATGAGAACAAACAGAAAAGGCGGGGGCGGCGAGCATATCAGCGACGCCGTAAGCCGGATTCGCGACAGCTTTATAGAAGAAGCGGAAACCGGATTTCCCCCCGAACGCGCGGCGTCGCGCGTAAAATTCAGAAGGATACTCGTCATAGCGGCCGCACTCGCCGCGCTGACGGTAATCGCCGCTTCGGCGTTCGTCATTATAAAGACGGCTTCGAACCGGTATAATTTCAACAGAACGGGAAGCGCCGGGAACTACGAGACGCTCCCGGAGGAACTGCACGGAGCCGTCATCAGCGCCGAAGGAGCTTCGGGACGTCTTATCGACACCGGCTCGGCTTTTCTCCTGCACTGTGGAAAAAATGCCACGGCCGAACTTATCGCGTCCTATCTCACGATAGCTCCGGCAACCGACTACTCGATAGCCGAGACGAAAAAAGGAGAATTCAAAATTACTCCCGCCTCCGGAAAGCTTGACGAGGACACGGTTTACCGCCTGACTCTCGGCGACCCCGAGAACCCCGCGGTCTCGTTCGCCTTTCAGACAGAATCCGAATTCAGGATCAAAAGCTTTTTCCCGGCGGATTATTCGACAAAAGTTCCGATCGACACGGCGATAGTCGTCGAGTTTTCAGAGCCGGTAACCGAGGATGCCTTTGAAATGGTTACAATTTCGCCCTCGGCAGACGGTGAATTCCTGCTTACGGGAGGAGGACGGAGCGTCGTATTCCTTCCCGGGGAGTGGCTTCCGTACAACACGGAGTTTACCGTCACAATAGAATCCGGAATCGAATCCGCCTCGGGAAAGGAACTCGGGACGGGCAGATCGGTCAGATTTCTGACTGTGAGCGAAGAAGCGCAGGCGGGCGCCGCCATCACCGGAAGTAATTCGACTTCCGCGTGGACCGACACCGTCAAATATTTCACGCCGGGTCAGCCGGTGGAACTGACTCTCCGCGTGTCGGCTCCGGAGTACTGGAGCGCCGAAGCCGTCCTTTACAGGTTCCCGTCCGCACGCGACGCGTACGGCGCGGCGCTGGACCTGATCGCTTCCGCGGGACAGAAAGAACTCCCGAAATCGTTTTACGACAGCCGGCTTGAAAAGTGCGGCCGGGCTTCCGCGTCCGGGACGGGCAACTCGTTAACAACGGTATTATCGTTCGGAGAGGAATACGGCAAGGGCATATATCTCGCGCTTATCGACGTCGACGTCGCCGGGGGCGCCTCCGGAGCGCAGACCTTCCGCGTATACTCTTTCATCGACGTTACAGAAAGCACCTCATTTGTCTTATCCGACTCGGGCGAAACGCTCGTCTGGACCCTGCTGGCCGAAGACGGAAGTCCGGTAAACGGCGCCTCCGTCAGCGGGATCTGCTTTGACAGGCCCGAGTACGCAACC
Organism: Clostridia bacterium; assembly: GCA_017959485.1. The sequence continues at coordinate 9,380 of JAGDAM010000025.1, read as the reverse complement.
GGGTGGGACACAGACCTCGAAAAATCAGCGGAGTTTTCGGGAAAGACCGACTCCGACGGAATTTTCAGATTCAATAACGAATACGGCGCCGCGCTCATGCTCGTCTCGGGAGTCACCGGAGACGAACTCGTCTATGCCAAATGCTCCCCGGAAAACGCCGGACTGCAGTATCTTGGCTACGCCTATACCGACCGTCAGTCCTACCGCTCGAAGGATACCGTCAACATGTGGGGCTACGTCGCCTACCGCGACGGCGGATACCCCGACGAGGTCTATATCACCTTCCGCGGAGCGCAGGGCAGAAAAGCCGTTGCCGTCTCGGATAACGGAACCTTCCGGACCTCCTTCGTGATAGACAGTCCGGTCAAGGGCAGTATGTCCGCGCTCATCTCGGACGCCGACGGAAACATCATCTGCGGCAGATACTTTGAATACTCCGACGATCCATATCCCGATTACGACATAAAGATCACATTCGACAAAGCGGCATTTCTGCCCGGCGAAATGATCACCGGAAGCGTAACCGTCGCGCTGTTCGACGGAACGCCGGTCGGAGATATCGTAGTCGACGTATGGCCGGCCGACGACGATAAACAGGTCTACGCCACGGTCGTTACCGACGACTCGGGAGTCGCAAGATTCTCATTCTCCCCTTCGTACACCGATTCCGATTATTCACAGGGGAGGTGGTACTTATACGTGCGTTGCTGCGCGGTGGTTACAGGCGCTGACCGCGGACGCGATCAGTCGTACGCGGGAGTCTATTACATTCCGTCCGCATATATTCTTCGCCAGGAGGCAATCGGCGGCCGCAAGTTCATTCTTATCAACGAGCGCGACCTTGAAGCGAGCGTAGCGTTTATCGAAAGCACAGATCTATTGAAAAACTGGGGGGATTTCAGAAAATTTAACGCCGCGGAGGTCAGCGGAAAAACCATCGGATACAAGCTTGAAAGATTCTGGACCGAAAAGACCACTTTTACCTATTACGACCCGTACACCGGAAAAAGCGTTACACAGACGGATTCCAGGAATATGGAGGAGGTTGTGAGCAGCGGAACGCTTACCTTCGAGAACGGAAGGATCGACTTCACCGATCTCTATCCGGAAGAAAAGATAGAAGGCAGCACGTACCGGCTTACATTCACTTTTGAAAACGATTCGAACGGAAGAACCGAATCGTTCGGCGACTTTGTCCTTCAAAGCGACATTATCAACTCCCTGAAGGAGAACGAGCCCGCGTCTGAACCCGTCAGCAGTACGCCCGAGCTTAAAACCGGCAGTGAACGGTATGCGCTGGGAAGCGACTTCGTTCTTGAGATGACGAAAGGCGGAAAGAGGGTCGGAGGCCTTATCGGCTGGTACACCTGCTCTCTGGGAGACGTAGTTTTCTCTGCAGGAAGAGAACGCTTCGATTTCGACTCTTCAATGATGAGGGAGAACTGCCTGGGGTTCGGAATATATTACGACACCGAACTTCGACAGTTCCACCTGACCTCCGCCTACGTAAACTTCGATTTCGAATCGGAATGCTCTTTTGAGCCCGAGGTAACGACAGACAAAAGCGTCTACCGTCCCGGCGAACGCGCGGTGATATCGGTACGCGTTAAGGGCGGCGCCGGCGCGTCGGTGCTCGTAAGCGTGACCGACGAGGCGTGTTTCTCGGTCGCAAACCAGAACGAGCAGCTGTTCCGGACGTTCAGATCCTCCTTCAAATCAAACAAACCGGTTTTCAACTACAGATACGCTCTGTATTCCGCGGCGTTGGGCCGGGGACGCACGTCAAACGACAACCCGAACGAAAGCGTCGACGCCATCAGCTCGTCCGGGTACGAATCAGTCGAACCGTCGGCCTACGTTCGCAGGGACTTCGCAGACAACGCCGCCTTCAGCGAGCTGACGCTCGACGCGGAAGGCAACGGAACGCTGGTCATGACCGTACCCGACAATATCACGCGCTGGCGCGTCACCGTCCTGGCGGTAAGCATTCCCGCGGACGTAAACGATCCGATAAAAGCCGGTTCGGCGGTTTCCGAAATGATATCCACGCAGGAACTCATCGCAAACGTCGGAATATATCCCGAATATCTCGAGCGGGACAACGTAATAATAAGCGTCAGCGCGCTCGGGAACGCTGCGTCGGGAGAAGTCGGTTTTTCGGGAGAAATCCGCTCGGCTTCCGGCAGGGTCGTCGCCTCCGCGTCGGCATCGGCCGAGGGACACGGCTACACGTCGCTCGATTTCGGCAAGCTTGAGGCGGGCGAGTACAGGGTGACCGTTTACGCGGTCTGCGCGGACAAATCGGACGCTTTGGAAAAGAAGATCACCGTTATCGAATCGGCCGCGGTTTACAGGGTAGTAAAATTCATATCTCCCGACGAGATAGCGTCGCTCAATCCCGCGTCCTATCCTCTGACTCTGACGTTTATTAACCGGACCGAATCGGGAGGAGTCTTTGACAAAATTCTGTCCAAACTCTCAAGGGGCACCGCCGGAAGAAGCGACGCCTCTGTCGCGGCTTACGTAGCCGCGCTGACCGAGAACCGCGCCTACGGCTCGGGAGAGCCGCGCTTCCGTCCGGAAATATCCTTCGATTATCCGAATCAGATTACCCAGAATCACGAGTACTATCCGTCGGTCTTCCACTATTCCGAGGGCAGCCTCGAACTGTTCGCGAAGATACTCGCCGCGGCTTCCTCCGACGTCATAGACGAAAGCCGCGTATCGGACGAAATTACCCTGCTGTACGGCAAGGTGGGATCGAAGACACCGACGGACCCCGGCGAAATCTGCTCGGCGCTCGTCTGTCTTGCCGCCCTGGACGAACCGGTGCTCGATCTGCTTGACGCGGCCGCAAGGGAGGCGAACAGACTCCCGACCGACGCGAGACTGCTTCTCGCGCTCGCCTACGCGGTCAGCGGCGACAATCCGGCAGCCGAATCCCTGCTCTCTTTCGTTATGAGAACCGCGGGATTCACCGATGAAGAAACGGGTGAGGCGTACGTCGGGAAAGATCCCGCCGAGCGCGGACGGCTTACCGAACTCGCGCTTCTCACAGCTTCGAGATGCGACAGAAAACTCGCTCTGTCGCTGGTCAGATATCTTCTCGGAGCCGAAAACTCAGACCTTTACCGTCTCGGCCTCGCGTCCTACGTCAGATTCTATCTGCCCTGCGAACTGCCTCCGACGGCGGAGGTCGAATACACCGTCGACGGGCTGACAAACGTCAGGTCGCTCCGCGCCGGGGAATCCTTCTCCGTCGTGATTTCGCGTACCGAACATCAGAGTTTCCGTATAGACCGGACGGACGGCGACGTCGCAATCAGGGCAAGCTACTCGGGAGACTTTTCCGAACTGCCCGACGGCGGACAGGCGAAAAGCATGCTGATTGAAAAGACCTTCACTCAAACAAGGTCCGCCGACGGCTGCAGCAACGTAAAAGTCACCGTGACCGTGGAAGTGGCCGGAGTCAGGAACAGCGAAATCTTCATTTTCGACGATTTCCTTCCCACCGGAACGGCCTTCATTTCGTTCGCGGATACGGGCGACGTTCACCTTTCGGTGTCGGGAAGACACGTTTCCGGCTATTTCGGAATAAACGGACGTTCCGACAGCGAAGGCAACCCCCTTCAGCAGAGCGTGACCTTCTCATACGTCATACGCGGCGTTCTCGAAGGAGAATTCGAGACCGATCCGCCCTCGGTCGTCAGACTGTCGAGCGGTTCCTGCCGTCTCGGCCCGGCACATACGGTAAAAATCAACAGAGCCAAATCATTCCGCGCGGTTGTTATAAAATGATCGCGGATACGGCAACCGCAAATAAATACGTTTTTGAGACTTCGCTGCAGCCGCAAAAAAATGCTTGGCGAATTCTTGCCTCCGCCCTTGACAAACCGCCCGGCGATTGATATAATGTTGAGGATACAGCCGGCTGTTTCTCCGGCGTCAAAGAAAAACGGAGGTTTTCAAATGAAACGTTTCACCGGTATCCTTCTTTCTCTCGCGATGCTCCTCGGCATGTTCGCGATCTTCGCGTCCTGCGGCAAGAGCACCTACGAGATCGCTCTCGTGACCGACGTCGGTCAGCTCATGGACAAGGGCTTCAACCAGGGCACCTGGGAAGGCGTCAAGAGCTATGCCGAAGCCAACAACAAGACCTATAAATACTATCAGCCCGCCAACGGCTCCGACGCGTCCGACGAGGACCGCATCGCCGCTATGAGACAGGCAATCACCAACGGCGCCAAGATTATCGTCGCTCCCGGCTTCCTCCAGGCAACCGCCATGGAGACCGTCGCCAAGGAGAACACCGACGTTAAGTTCGTCTTCGTCGACGGATGGGCGCTCGGCCTTGACAACGTCACCGCCATCGTTTACAAAGAGCAGGAATCCGGATATCTCGCCGGATACGCCGCCGTCATGGAAGGCTACACCAAGCTCGGCTTCACCGGAGGCGGCGGAGGATCCAACCCCGCTGTCAACCGCTTCGGATACGGCTTCATCCAGGGAGCCGAGGCAGCCGCAGTCGCCAAGGGCGTTGACGTCAGCATGAAGTACAGCTTCAAGTACGGCGAGACCTTCTCGGCCTCGACCGACCTTCAGACCCAGATCGCCGGCTGGTACGCCGACGGCACCGAGGTCGTCTTCTCCTGCGGCGGAAGCATGTTCTCCTCCGTCCTCTCGGCTGCCGGTGAGTATTCCGGAGCCAAGATCATCGGCGTCGACGTCGACCAGTCGGGCGAATCCGACAAGGTCATCACCTCCGCCGTGAAGGGCCTTTCCGCTTCGGTCAAGAAGGTCCTCGGACAGTTCTACGACGGCAAATGGGACGCCGAGCTTAAGAACATAGCTCAGAACCTCGGAGCCGCCGAAGATTCCACCGGACTTCCCACCGAAACCTGGAGACTCCAGAACTTCACCGTCGCTCAGTACAACGAGCTGCTCGGCAAGATCAAGAACGGTGAGATCGTTCCCGTTGCCGAGGTTCCGGAAGACGTAACCGCCGGCTGGACCAAGGTCACCGTAACGATAGACAAATAAGGCAGGATCCTGCGTTCCGCCGTACTGCGGCGTAAGTGGCTTCCCGGCGCGCGTTTAGCGGCCGAAGCATATCCGTAAGATCCGCGGCGGCGTCCTGAAACCCGTGGGTTTCGGGGCGCCGCCCGTTTTATCCGGACAATAAATCGCGTTGAAAGGCGGACCGCCTTATGCGGTCCACGGTTATTGAAAATGAGCGAAGAATCGCGGCAGACGCCTGAATCGCCCTACGCGATCGAAATGCTCGGGATCACGAAGATCTTCCCGGGAATCATCGCGAACGACGATATCACCCTGCAGCTGAAGCACGGTGAGATACACGCCCTGCTCGGCGAAAACGGAGCGGGCAAATCGACGCTTATGTCGGTCCTTTTCGGCCTTTATCAGCCGGAAAAGGGTGAAATACGCAAAGACGGAAAGCCCGTCGTCATCAACGACCCGAACGACGCCAACGCGCTCGGGATCGGTATGGTGCACCAGCACTTCAAACTTGTCGAGGTCTTCTCGGTGCTCGACAACATCATCCTCGGAAACGAACCGGGAAAATTCGGTTTCATCAAAAAAAGCGAGGCGCGGGAGCGGCTTATGAAGCTCTCGTCAGACTACGGTCTCGGCGTCGACCCCGACGCAAAGGTCGAAGACATCACCGTCGGAATGCAGCAGCGGACCGAAATACTCAAAATGCTCTACCGCGAAAACGAGATCCTCATCTTCGATGAGCCGACCGCGGTCCTGACTCCGCAGGAGATCGCCGAGCTCATGCAGATAATAAGAGGACTTGCCAAAGAGGGCAAATCGATACTCTTCATTTCGCACAAGCTCAACGAGATCATGGAGATCGCCGACAGATGCACCGTCCTTCGCAAGGGCCGCTGCGTCGGAACGGTAAACATCGCCGACACCACCAAGGAGGAGCTCTCCTCGATGATGGTCGGACGCGACGTCAGCTTCACCGTGGACAAGGCCCCCGCGAAGCCGGGACGGACCGTCCTCGGAGTGGAAAATCTCTCGGTCAGAAGCCGCATACACAAAACGCTCGCCGTAAAGGGAGTTTCCTTCGACGTCAGAGAGGGCGAGATAGTATGTATCGCCGGTATCGACGGAAACGGACAGAGCGAAATGGTCTACGCGCTGACCGGGCTTGAAAAAGCCGAACCGGGAAGCACGATCCGGCTGCTCGGAGAGGACGTCTCCAAAAAGAGCATCCGCTACCGCAACACGCACGGGATGGCTCACATCCCCGAGGACAGACACAAGCACGGCCTCGTCCTCGACTACTCCTTAGCGCAGAATCTCGCGCTCGAAAGATATTTCGAGCCGCGTTTCCAGCATTTGGGACTCATAAAGGACGACGAGATAGTCAGATACGCCGAAACGCTCATCGACGAATACGACGTAAGATCGGGCGAGGGTCCGGCGACTCCGGTCCGAAGCATGTCGGGCGGAAACCAGCAGAAAGCGATAATCGCCCGCGAACTCGACCGCGAGCACAAGCTTCTGATAGCCGTCCAGCCGACGCGCGGACTCGACGTCGGCGCCATCGAATCGATACACCGCCAGATAGTCGCGGCGAGAGACGCCGGGCACGCGGTTCTCCTCATATCCTTCGAGCTTGACGAGGTCATGAATCTCGCCGACCGCATCCTCGTAATGTTCAACGGAGAGATTACCGGAGAATTCGATCCCGCCTCCACCGACGTGCGCGAGCTCGGACTGTATATGGCGGGAGCCAAACGCTCCGGCGGGAAAGGAGAGGCGAAATGAAGAGATTAGCCGAAAAACAGTGGTTCCGCTCGGTGATCTCGTCGGTGATATGCATCCTCGGCGGACTTGCCGTCGGATTCATCGTTCTCGTCCTGCTCGCCGTCTTTGACAAGAATATTCCCTTCTCCGAAGCTTTCGTCGGGATACTTACGGTGCTTGCCGGACCTTTTTCGGCCGGGAACGCCAAGGACGCCGTCTTCCAGCTCGGAAATATGCTCTTCCAGTCGACGCCGCTCATCATGACCGGACTTTCGGTCGCGATCGCGTTCAAAACCGGACTGTTCAACATCGGAGCGCCCGGTCAGTATCTTATGGGAGCCGCGGGATCGCTGATCGTCGCCCTCTCGATTCCGGGCGACGTCGTCCCCGGATGGATCATCTGGATCCTCGCCCTTCTGACCGGAATCATCCTCGGTATGCTCTGGGGAGCGATCCCCGGCTTCTTCAAGGCGAAGTTCAACGTGAACGAGGTCATAGTCTGCATAATGACCAACTGGATCGCGGCAAACGTCGTGTCCTGGGTCTTCAGCACGAGCGGCGACTCCTTCATCAACTACGCCGAAACGAAGGTCAATTTCATCCGTAAAACGACCACCAACGGCGTCTCGACGGTCACGCTGGGACTTGACAAGCTGCTCGGCGGATCGCGAATCGACGCCTCGATAATACTTGCCTCGCTCATCGCGGTCGCCTTCTATTTCATCATCAACCGGACTGTCTTCGGCTTCGAGCTCCGCGCCTGCGGACTCAACAAGAACGCCTCGAAGAACGCCGGAATGAACGAGAAGAGAAACATCATCCTGTCGATGGCCATCGCCGGCGGACTCGCCGCCTGCGGAGCCGCATTCTGGTGCCTGAACGGCTACCAGGACTTCAAGTGGGACACCTATCTTTCGCTTCCCGCGGACGGATTCAACGGAATCCCCGCGGCGCTGCTCGCGATGAGCAACCCGATCGGAGTGATCTTCTCCGCGATATTCCTGAAATATCTCGGAGCCGGCGGATCCAACCTCGCCGCGCAGACCTCTTTCAACGAATACGTCTCGCCGCTGATAATCGCCGTTATCATCTACTTCGCGGGCTTCTCGAAGCTGATCAGCGGATACGTGTCAAAGCTCGCGTCGGGTAAAAAGGAAAAAAAGAAACCGAACGTCCCTAAGGACGAGCCGAAGCCCGCGCCGTCGGAAGCCGACGGAGGAAGGAGCGGATCATGATATTCCTTCTCCAGAAAACGCTCATATTCGCCATACCGCTGCTTATAGTCGCGCTCGCCGGCATGTTCGCCGAGCGAAGCGGAATAATAAACATCGCGCTTGACGGTATTATGATCTTCGGAGCCTTCATCGGCGCGCTCTGCGCGTATCTGCTCCGCACGAATCCCTTCTTCGTCGACAACAACCAGCTCACCTTCGTCGTCGCCATGATTGCGGCGGCGGTCGCCGGTGCGGTCTTCTCGCTCCTTCTCTCCTTCTCTGCCATCCGGCTCAAGGCCGATCAGACGATAGGCGGAACCGCCCTCAACATGCTGGCTCCCGCGATCGCTCTGTTCATCATCAAGGTCTTCTTCTCGAAGGATATGCTCGAGATGACGAGAGCCACCGGCAGCGACGGTGCGATGCACGACTTCGGATACGTCATCCAGAACGACGGCCTGAACCCGGTGCTCCGCGTCTTCTTCGACAAGGCGTACATCTCCACCTTCATCGCGCTCGCCGTCTTCGTTATCCTTTCGGTGCTCGTCTATACGACTAAGACCGGACTGCGTCTGCGCGCCTGCGGCGAACATCCTCAGGCGGCCGCGAGCGTCGGAATCGACGTCAACCGGATGAGATATCTCGGCACGACAATCTCCGGCGCGCTCGCCGGATTCGGAGGATACGTCTACATCGCGACGGTTGCCAACGGCAACGCGACCGGAGCCGTCGCCGGCATGGGCTTCCTCGCCCTCGCGATTATGATCTTCGGAAACTGGAAACCGCTCGGAATCGCACTCGGTTCCCTCTTCTTCGGCTTCCTCAAATGCCTCGGAGTCATCTATCCGAACCTTTCGGTCACGGTCGACGGGCAGGAGGTCTTCTTCCTCAAGGAACTCGGACTGCCGATGTACTTCTACAACATGATCCCCTACGTCGCCGTCCTTCTGGTGCTCGCCTTCTCGTCGAAGAACTCCCGCGCCCCGAAGGCCGAGGGTATCCCCTACGATAAGGGAATGAGATAACGCGACCGGTTCTTCGTCCGGTCTTTCCTGCAGAAAAGAAAAACCGATAGTTACGCGGGGCTGAAATAACAGTCGAAACAGACTGTTGTTTCAGCCCCGCCAATTTTGTAATTATGCATTATCCGTAATGAATTAGAGACAATTCGAAATTATAAACGCGGAAATAAACGTTAACAAATATTGATATGTAGGTCGTAGGGGCGGCCATCGGCCGTCAGCGCTTACCTTGCTTTCCCCCGGTATGGAGAGAGCGGACCGGCGTACGCCGGTGGATAAGTCGTACGCGAACCGTAATCCGGTTGTATAACTTGGGGGCTGTAAAAAAAGTTTGACTTTTTTTACAGCCCCTTTATTCCGAATC